>JBOFLW010000140.1:0-10690 GCA_051658065.1 Cetobacterium sp. | reverse complement strand
TAAAATAACTATTAAAGGAATTGCTAAAGCTGCAAGCTCCCATAACTTCATAGACATTAGTGCCATTGCTAAAAATAGTTGTAATGATATATTTCCTAACATACTAATTGTATGTACAGGTAACTCTATATTTTTTTTATCTATAACATTTCTAATAATAGCTGCTACAAGCATTGGTCCTATATAAGCAGGTAATACAATTCCTAACTTTTTTGAAATTGGAATAAGAAAACCTCCTACTCCCATAGATATAACAATATAAATTATTGCAGTAAACAACTTATCTTCCGTTACTTCTTCTTTTATTGGTTCTGAATTTTGTTTATCTCCTAAAAATTCATCTTCTTTATGCCCAACTAATTTATAGCGATTCATTAATCTTTTTGCTACAGGTCCTCCTATCATACACCCAGCAACTAATCCAAATGTTGCTGAGGCGATTGCTACAGACATTGCTCCTGTTGCTCCTGCTGCTTCTAATACAGGTCCAAAAGCACCAGATGTTCCATGCCCTCCAGTAAGTGGAACAGAGCCTGCTGCAATTCCTAGTAATGGATTTAAACCAAAGAATTTAGCTAAACTTACTCCAACTAAATTTTGTATAACCACTAAACTGCTTGCTACACAAAGAAAAACAAATACTTGTATTCCACCTTTTTTTAAAAGTTTTAAACTTGCTAAAAATCCAATTGTTGTAAAAAATGCTATCATTAGTAAATCTTTTAAAGCACTATTAAAAGAGAACGTAAATAAATTTGTATTTCTACCAATTAATGTTATTAAAGAAAAAACAACCCCTCCAATTACAGGAGCTGGTATGAAAAACTTTTCAAAAAACATCACTTTCTTTTTTATAAAACGACCAATTATTAATAAAATTACTGCAATTGCAAGTGTTTCTGCCATATTAAATTGATATTCAAACATAGAACCTCCATTAAATTTTTATTTTATTTTTTCTTAACAAGAGTATACTTTTAAAGTATAACAAATACAAATATATAATTAATATATTGAAAATTTATTTTTTATATATTGTATAGATGGTTTATAGTTTTTCGTTTTATGAAAAAGGAGATTATAAGTTTTTTAAGAATATATTATTAGGCTGTTTTTTATTGTAATGTAGGAGGATTTTATGATAAATTTTAACAAAAGAATATTTAGATATTTATTAATAACAGGAATTGCTTTTAGTCTTGTTGGAATTTTTGGAATTTTTAGCCCTAAACTATTCTCAATTTATCTTGTTGATATATTGGCTGCATTTTTATTTGTAAGTGGAGTTAAAAATTTTATAAAAGGTTTTCAATTTAGAAAAGTGGTTAACTTTCATTGGGGTTTGTATATTTTTATAGGTGTAATGGAAATTGTTATATCCTTGTCATTGTTTAGCCAACCATTTATTAGTCAATTTTATATGATTATTTACTCTGGAATCTTTTTGATTTTTAAAGGATTATTTATATTTATAAATACTTTGTTTAATCGAAAACTTTTTCCAGATTCAGTTAAATTTACATTAAACACTGGGATTATAGATATACTTTTTGGAACACTTTTAGTTGGAATACCATTTTTATCACAAATTTTCATCTCTCTTTGTGTAGCTTGGTATATCTTTTTCAGTGGTTCAAATCTAATTTTATCAGCTTTTTATTTTAAAAGATTATAAAAAAAAGTATCAAGAACTTTATTCTAAGTTCTTGATACTTTTTTTATTTTTTTGAGTAATTTTATTTGATAAATAAAATAAAATTACAACTATTATAATATTTAAGGATGATAATGTAGCACTTTCTAATAATTTTTTATCTGAAAATAAAGAATAATTTACTAATGCAATCGTTGGAAAATCACTTCCTAATTGCATAGAATAAGAAATTGTAAATTCACCTAAAATTATTGCAAATATCTGCAAATAAGTTGCTAAAAAAATATCTTTCAATATTGGAAGTTCAATAAATAAAAATGTTTGTAAAGCTGACAACCTATCTAACCTTGCTAAATCTAAGATATCTTTTGGAAACTCTTTTATATATTGATACATAAAAGAGTATGCAATTGGTAAAGTTATTAAAAAGTATCCTACTAATAATAGTAACTTTAAATTAATATCATAAATTATATTAACATAAATTAATGATATTCCCAAAAATGCACTTGAAAATCCCATTGTTGAAAAAACTATTCCACTTGTTAGTTTAGTGAAATTTTTTAGTAATAAATATGAAAATAAAATTACAACTATTGGTGTAACTGAAGCTAAAATTAACGAATTAGAAATCGACTCTATAACTGGATATATTTTATTAAAATCTTTTGAAAAAAGTTTAAAAAAACTTTGAAACGAAAAACTACCTGTATAAAAGTTATAAAATCCGTAAAATATACCTATAAAAACAATCAAAAGTTCGATTAATAAATAAAAAATTGAATATACTATTGTTAAAATCGAAGCTTTTTTTTCTATAAATTCACCTTCTAATTCATAGGGAGAATATAAATCTCCTAAACAATTTATTAAAATTAAGAAGAAAAATTGAAAACTTCCAAGCAAAAGAGCTTTTGTAAAATTAGCATCTCTCAAAAGAGTGTTTGCAATCTCTACTTCTAAATTGGAATATTTTATTCCACCTAATGCTAAAACAATTCCAAAAGATGAAAAAGTATAGATAAAAACTAAAAACATACCCCTAAAAATTTGAGGAAAAATTAACGGTAATTTTATTTTATAAAAAACCTCGATTTCATTTAAACCATCTATTTTACTCGCTTCTATTATATTTTTAGGAATAGATTTCATTCCTTCACTTAAATACTTTATCATAATTGGACTATTATAAAAAATATTTGCAATTACAATTGCTTTCAAACTATATAACAGATTTATATTTTTAAAAATTGGTAAATTATAAATCAATGTAAATGACACAACAGTTGATATTGTTGGAAAAAAAAATGGAATAAAAATTAAAGAGTCCAACAAATTTGTTATCATATTTTTTTGAATACTTATATAATATGCAGGTATTATTGCTATTAGTGTTGAAAATAATACTGATAAAATCCCTTGAACAAATGAAACTTTAAATAGTTTAAAATAATCTAACATTTCAAAGGTTTTGATTTCATTTATATCAAAAAAATCCTTTATAAAAAATATTAAAGGAACTAGCCATAAAAAAAGATATATATAGCTATATATTTTATTTTTTTTCATTACTTTTTTAATACCTCAATTAATTGTTTTTTCCACATCTCCATATTTTCATTTACATATTTAGCATCTAATTTAAGAACTTTATCTGTTGTTGGTACAAATTTATAATCTTCAGGTAACTTATAATCTATAACTGGGAACATATAATTTTTTTCAAGAGCAAGTTTTTGGAATTCTGGTTCTAATATAAAATCTATAAATTTTTGTGCTGATTGTTTTACATCCTTTTTATTTACTAAAGCTGCTCCTTCTAAATAAACATATCCGCCCTCTTCTGGAATGTAACTTTTATATTTATTTTGATTTCCATCTTGATAAAAATACAAAGAACTAGAAGCATATCCACTCATAATACTTCCCTCTCCTACACTAAATTTAGCAAAAGAATCAGACCATCCAGAAGATACCGTTAAAATTGATGGTTTTAAACTTTCCCAAAATTTCAACCAATTTTCTCCATAAACTGCGATTGTCCATAACATAAATCCTTCTCCTGTGAAACTTCTAGGATCTTGAATTAATAACTCTTTTTTATATTCTTTTAAATCTTCAAAAGTTTTTAACTCTTTATTTATCTTTTCATAGTTATAATTCAATGCTAACATTCCATAATCTATAGGTGTTACTGACCACTCTTTATCTATAATAAAATCTTCTTTTAAAATATTACTTGCTGTACTTGGTTTATATTTTTTTATTAGTTTTTCATTTTTAGCTTCTAAATAATTTATATCTGTTAATCCTACTACAATATCAGCTTTTGGATTTCTTTTTTCAAGCTTCATTCTAGATATAACACCTTCAATTGGAACAAATTTAATAGTTGATCCCGTTTTCTCTTTAAAAATAGTTCCTGCTGAAGTTTCAATCCATTTCATTGATTCAGGTCCATAAACAACAATCTCCTCTGCAAAAGATACTAAATTTAATAAAATTAATCCTGTTAAAATGTGCTTTTTCATTTTGACTCCTTTATATTTTTTTATTTTTATAATTTTATCTCTAAAAACTCACCTAAAATTTCATAATTTTCTATTTCATCTAAATCAGTCAGATGACTTTTAACAATCTCTATATATTCATCTAATTGTGCTTGATTAATTCCACCTGTTTTATAGTCTACTACCAATACTTTCCCTTTAGATTCTAGGGTTTTCTTTTTTATCATAACTCTATCTATTCTTTTTAATTTACCATCATGATATATCTCATATTCAGGATATATATAATCCCAATTATTTGAAAAAATAATAGAATTTTTTTTAAATAAACCTTTAAATTCAGAACTTTCTAAAATATCATTTAATTTGTCTTCACCTATAATAGATGAATATTCTGAATAAGTTCTATTTTTGGCTTCAAGATGTTCATCTAAACTATTGTTTATAATAAACTCTAAATAATAGTGAATAGCATTACCTACTCTTCTTTTCTCCTCTGTTGCCATATCAACCAATAATGCTCTATTAGGCTGTTCACACTCTTCTACTTTTTTTTCTATTAAATCTATAGAATTTAATAATTCTATATTTTTAATTCTCAACTCAGATTCAATTTTTTGATTTCTTGTAATTTTACCACACTTTGAACTCTTTAGTCCATCTATAGAATCTTTTAAATATTTATTTCCATCTCCATCAACAACTAAGAATAGATTTTTCTTAGCTCGAGTTAAAGCAACATAAAGATTATTAATCTCTTCTTGATTTTGTTTTATTTTTAAATCATTTAAAAAATCATAATCTTTTCCAAGGTAAGATAAAATTTTCTCATACTTTTTATCTATAAATATATAGTTATCAATTTGATTAAATGGTGATTTAAAATCTATATAAAATTGGATTCCACTATCCTGACCCTTTTTAGACTCTTGATGATAATAATAAACCGTTTCAAACTCTAACCCCTTTGATTTATGTATACTTAAAATTGTAATAGCTTTATCTTCCTCTAAAGAGACTTGTTTGAATTTTGGATTATCCTTCTCTTTTATTAATGAATTATAAAATTCAAATATATTTTCATAATTTTTTGACATTTCTAAAAATTGAAAAATATTCTTTAAATCAGATGTTCCAGAATATAAAGTTGTTAAGTTAAACTTTTCAATAATATTCAATACAAAATTTTTATTTTCTAATCCTATATTTAAAACTGATTTCATTTTTTGGAAAATATTTTCTAAAGCTCCTAAATCAAAATTTTGTTTTTCATTTAAGACTTCTGTTTCTTCTGATAATAAAGTCTGGAATATATACTTAGTTATATACTCTTTTTCTTTTAGAATAAGTTTCAATTCATAATTACCTATTTTTACTATATCACTTCTTAAAAATTCTAATAAAGAAAATATATCTTTATTTATACAAAATTTTAAAAACTTAAATATTGGATTAACTGCTCTATGGTAAATTATAGAATCATTAGATTCAATCACATATGGAATTTTTCTCTCATTCAAAGCAAAAGCTATTTCATTTAGTTGCTTATTATTTCTTGCTATTATTCCAATCCCACTATAATCATCTTTAAAATTATCCTCTATTGAATCAACCATAGTTTGAAGCATATTCTCTTCTATCCCTTCACTTTTAAAATTTTCATCTATCTCTTCATCTATTTCATCATTAGAAACTAATTCTGTCTTTCTAATAACTTCAAAGTACCCTAACTCTTCACTTTTTCCATCAACAGGAGAAAATCTCCATTCAGAATCTGATTTTTCTAAATCAACCTCTTCACTATAAGCCTCTGAAACCCCTTTAAATACTGCATTAGTAAAATCGACTATATTTTTACAACTACGATAGGAAGTACTCATAGTTTCCTCTTTTACACCGATTATATGATGTAGGTTTTCGAAGAGTGATTTTTCTCCACCTCTCCAACCGTAAATACTCTGTTTTTCATCTCCAACACAAATTAAGTTTTCACAACTATCTATAAGCCCTTTTAAAATACGCCATTGTAGAACACTTGTATCTTGAAATTCATCTATAAAAACTGTTTTAAATTCACTGTCAAATATATCTTTAAAATACTGAGTTATTACACCTTTGTTTATTAAATTTATATCTGATTCATTTATATATTTAAACATATAGCTACTTATATCTAAATGTGTAAATCTTTTTTCTGTAAATTTTATAGAATCATACACTTCATATAAATTTTCTATAAAGTTTAATATCTCTTTTTCAAATTCTAAAACATCTTTATTAAATACCTCTTTAGAAATCTCTTCTTTCAGCTCATTAAAAGCTTTTGTTAAAATATCTATTTCAGAGTCAAAATCTTTAGCTTTAGTTGTTTTTACTTTTCGTCCATCCCAACATTTTTCTGCTTTTAAAATTTCACTCCAATTTTCTATTGCATAATCTTTATGAGATATATCGCTTTCTAAAATCCATTTTATAAATTTTGACATATAACTCTCTATATCTTTACCATCAGCTTTTTTTTCCTTAACTATATTAAAAGCATCTATCAAATGTGATGTTAACTTGTCTATAGCTATATTCTGTTCATATATTTCTTTTTTCTTTATAATTTTTGATTGATTTATTAAAGTTACTTTCCATCTATTTTGAATTAACTTTTTTAATATATCTAAATATTTTTCAATATCACGTTCTGTTCTATTTTCTAAGAAGATTTTAAATTTATCAAATTGCTCTTTTTCTGCAACAATTTTTTGAAATGCCTTTAACAAAATCTCTTGATTTTCAGAGTCATCTATTATTTCATAAAAAAATATATTTAAATAAGGAGCAATTACATTTTTAAATATATTATTTATAAATCCATCTATTGTTGATATTTTAAGTCTATCTTTATTATCTAAAACCTCATAATAAACTCTTCTAACATTTTCAAAAGACAAATCTAAATCTGGATGTAATTTTTCTAAATTTTCATATAGCCCTGACTCTGAATTTTTATACATCTCTTCTAAAAATATTAAAACTCTATCTTTAATCTCGGCTGTTGCTTTTTTAGTAAAAGTCATAACTAAGATATCTTTATAGTTTTCTCCTTTAAATAAAGTGGCTAGATACTCCAATGAAAGTCTATATGTCTTTCCAGTTCCAGCACTTGCTTTTAAAACTACTCCTTTCATTAAAACTCCCTCCTACATATATCTTCATATTCACAATATGAACAACCACTTTTTTTCTGACTTAAAGGATATGTTTTTTGATTGAAAAATTCTACTAACTTCTCTTTTAATAGCTCTTTTGTTAACTTAATTTTTGATTGATTTTCAAACTTACCCTCAAATGCATTATATATAGATTTTTCAGCTTTTGTTTCATCTCCATATAGCATTATTGTATAAAAATCCAACTGGCTATCTATTTTACTACCTGTTTTAAAATCTATAATATGATTATTGTTTGTCGTTTCAATAACCAAGTCAACTCTACCGTTTAAAGTAACTTCTATATCTCCCTTTAAAAGAGGTTCTTTTTTACTATTTTTTTCACTCTCTATTCTTTTTACTTTTTTCTCAATATAAAGATTTTCTATCTCTTTATAAAATTTAATTATATTCTTAGTAAAACGTGGAATTAATATTTTAGTGAAATAATCATCCAAATAAATTGGTATTTTTTTTCTATTATTATGAAAACTATTATTTAAAAGTTCAACTACTTCCTCGTTTGTTAAACTATAATCAGATGTATTTAAAATTCTTTTCCACATTTTATCTGTTAATTTTTCAAAGACTTCATGAACATATGTTCCTAAAAATTTTAATGATAATCCCAATTTATCTTCTTTTTCTAAAGATTCTAAAGAACATATTTTATTTAAGTAAAATTGATACTCACATTTTACCAACACTTCGTAGTCATAAGCTCCTAAATTTAAACTTTTATTTTTAAAATCAGTATTCTCTTTAATTAAATCTTCATTTTTAAAATTAACTATTGATTCAGATTTTAATAGTAATAATTTTTCTAAAATATCTTCGCTATATACTGTTTTTTCTAATTTTTTTATCTTATATTTATTTAAAACTTCAGATAATATTGGAGAAGCCGTTTCTTCTCTTGTTTCATTTTTTATATATATGAGTGTATTGTACTTGTTTTTAAATAAATTTTGATAAAATCTATATTTTTCCTCTTTTCTCTCTTTTTCATAATAGCTAAATCCGTTTTCTTTTTTTTGTTTTTCTGTTAAATATAGAGAAAAACTTTTATTTTGTGGAAGATGTCTTGTACTTACATTAATAAAAATTGATTCTCTTGATTGAATAACTTTACAATTTTCCATTGGTTTTATTAGATATTTACCTTCAGTTTTATCATTTCTAATAATTTCAACATTATTAAAATATTGTAATAAAAACTTTAATATATCTCCACCATTTTTAAAACAATTTTTTATTTCTGATTCCTCTAGCATTATCTCTGTAGTTTTAGCATACCCCATATATTCTTGTAATTTATCATAAAAATCTATATAAATTTTTTCTCTAAATATGTCTATTGATAATAATTCATTGAAATATTGAATAAATTCATCTATAGTTTTTATTTTATATACTCTTAAAATATCGTTATAAATAAAAGCAATTTTATCATTACTTTCATCCCCAACGTATTTGTAATCCCAATTCACTTGATTATATATATACTCTATATCAGCTTGCTCTATATTATAGTATTCTTGCATTTCAAAATTTCTTATTCCCTCTATAAATTTTTGTATTGGAATAAGTTTACCTAATTTCGAATCTATATTAGATATTAATTCACTTTGAGCTTTTAAAAATTTAAAAAATTTAGTGTCATTTAGAGTATAAAAACTTCCTCTCATAAAGCTATTTGGAAATAATTTTGAATACTCATTTTTATCAGCCTCTGGAGAAAAAATATTTGTCATATGATTTTTCATTTTCATAATATCTAACAAATTTCCTACTAATTCTGAATCATCTTTAACTTCAAGAAGTGAAATTTCATTTTTTTGAATTTTTGGAACATGTATATCCTTCAACTCTAAATTTTGTTCATCAAAGAATCCAAGTTCTCCTTGGATTCTTAATGTAACATCTAAAAATTCTTCTAATTTTGAAACTACTAATTTATCTAAAGGTGTGAAGTTAACAACATCTATAAAAACTATTTTTTTAAATTTTTTAAAGAATGTTAAATCCAAGCACTCCAAGCACTCAATCCAATCCTTCGGAATATAGTTTTTATTTTTAAGATAAATATCATACTTAGCTTTAAACTCATGGAAAATTTTAAAATATTTTTTCTGCCACTCTTCTAACTCAATATTTTCATCTGATAAACTTTTATTTAATTCTGCATAGTATTTAAAAAATTTATCTGAAAACTCTATAGATTCAAAGTAATTATTTATATTTATCTTTTCAAACTCTTTTTTCATATAGTTATATAAACTAACAAATCTTTTAGCTTCACTTAATATTATCTTATCTGTTTTGAATACCTCTCTTTTAAATTCATCAATTGTTAAATAAATTGGGTCAGGTTCAAATAGATTTCTTTTACTCTCTTTTCTTTGGCTATTTTTTAATGGATAATCAGAGAATACATATACAATAGATTGGTCTTTTTTCAATCCTTGAATTAAAGAATCTCCGTAATCTATATAATCAAATTTCATTTTCCCTCCTACTTTTTCATAGGTGTTGCACACTCTATAGCTACACCTTTTAAAATTTCAACTCCATGAACAAGTGAATCTATTACAAAATTTAAATTTTCTGTTGCTCCTTTCGGACTTCCTGGAAGATTTATAATTAAACTCTCCTTTCTAATTCCACATCTAGCTCTACTAAGCATAGCTTTTGGTGTTATTTCAAATGATTTTGCTCTCATATACTCTGATATTCCAGGAGCTTCTTTTTCTATTACTGCTAATGTTGCCTCTGGTGTTACATCTCTTTTTGAAAAACCTGTTCCTCCATTTGTAACAATTAAATCTGCAATGTCTTCATCTGCTATTTTTTTAAGTTCATCACAAATTTCATTAAAAGTATCTGGTAACATGTTATAGTAAACATTTTCATAATTTTTATGATTTTGGAATATCTCTTTTAATTTTTCACCAGTAATATCTACTCTCTCTCCTCTTGAACCTTTATCACTCAATGTTATTATTGCAACTCTTATCATTTCTCTCTCCTTATAATATAGGTGCTATTAATTTAGAAATTGATTCTAACACTCTATCTTTTTTTTCTCTATTTAAATACTCTTCTAAATTCACTTTTTCCGAGTTAAGAATATCAACATCTATTCTATTTTCTAATTGTACTATATTTTTTCCCAATATTAACATATTAATTTCAAAATTTTGATACATACTTCTATAATCAAAATTAGCTGTTCCCAAAAATGCTATTTCACTATCTACAATTAATAACTTACTATGAATAAATCCCTCTTTATATTTATATATTTCAGCACCTAACTCTATTAA
>JBOFLW010000139.1:0-1276 GCA_051658065.1 Cetobacterium sp. | reverse complement strand
AATAAATTTCCCGCTCCAAAAAACATTGAAAATAATGCTAATCCTAAAACTAAAATCTCTTTACTTTTGTTCATTGTTCCTCCCTGTATATCTTTATTTAAAAAAAAACAATCTTAAATTTAAGATTGTTGATTTTGGTGCTTTATTCTTTTAATCATACATTTTATGAGCTTCTAAAAATGATTTTTTTAACTCATGTTTTAAATTTTCAGGTTCTATTATTCTCACTTCTTTTAGGAATGAAGCAAAATAAAATTTTGCATTTTCTAAAGTCATTTCAAAATAATATAAATCATCCTCTTTTTTTAGTAATTTTGGTTTATAATTAGTAAAACTTTTTAATAAACTTTCTCCCATTGGAGTAAATTTTGCTTTTATAACGAGTCTCTCTCCTAAAAAAGGATCAAAATTCTTTCTCATATTTTCTATAAATTTTTTATCTCTAATTTGAATTTTTTCATCTAGTACACCTAGTATAATTACATCTTTCAATTTTATACTTCTATAATTTTTTTGTTCTTCATCATAGGCAAATATGAAGTTTTCATCTCCTTGGTCCTCTCTTTTTATAAAGTAAGGAGATATTATAAAACTCTCTTCCATATACAATATTCTAATTTTAACTTTATTTTTAACTGCATCTAAAACAGCTTTATAAGTTTCTTGAAATATAAATATTTCTCTTTGATACTTAAATTGCGATGAATATATTTCAAATAATTCTCTAAAAAATTCTGCTTCTATATCAACATCATTTGCTTTTAAAATATCGTAATATATCCCTTTATTAGCTACATTTAAATCAAATTGTATAACTTTTTTTAATGGTCTTCCTTGGGGTTCGATATATTTATCAATATCAAATTTTTTAGAATATTTAAATTTGTCTAAGATATAATTACAAAGTTTATTATTATTTATACCAAATTCTTCTGAATCTTTTTTTAAAAGTCTCCAAATATCTTCTGAAACTGTAACTCTAATCTTCTTCATCTATATCCCCCATAGTTTTCTTTGTAATATTATATATTACTTTTTTAAAAAAATCTATGGGAATATAGAATAATAGATACTTCTTTTTATTTTTAGTTATTTACTTTGACATATTCTTTTATCTTTTTTTCATATTTTTCTAAGTAAACTATTGCTTCACTAACTAGTGGAGAAATTGTTAATATATTTATTATCGTCATTATTCCTAATCCGAAATCTGCCAAAGACCAAACAAAGAAATTTTGCTCTATAGCACCAATATATACCATAGCAACAACAACCA
>JBOFLW010000138.1:0-11772 GCA_051658065.1 Cetobacterium sp. | reverse complement strand
AAAACTAGTTATTTAACATTATTTCTAAAACAACTTCATCTGTTTGTCTTAATCCTTCATGAGCTAAAACCTTTACATTAGCTAAAGTTGCTTCAACATCTTTACCAACTATTCCTTCTCCATATTCAAAATTCTTTTTCTTTTTAGATAAATAGTATGAATCAAATGCCATTCCAATTGAACTCGCTATTTTTGTTGCACAAGAACTCTTTGCTCCATCACATAGCATTCCTGATAATGTTGCTAAAGTTGTCTCAATTGCTGCATCTATTCTGTCTAAAGGCATTCCATCTAAAAAGGCTAAAGCTCCTGCTACTCCTCCACCAGCACAAACAACTCCACAGTATGCTGACAATCTTCCAACATTTGATTTTATATGTATTGTTGTTAAATGTGAAAAGAATAATCCTCTTATTAATTGCTCGTGTGTTAATCCTTTTTCTTCACAGTACTTTATAACTGGTAAAGATGCAGACATCCCTTGATTTCCACTTCCACTTGTTGTCATTACTGGCATAGAACACCCATTCATTCTTGCGTCACTTCCAGCACTTGCAAAACTTACAATCTTGTTTTTTAAATCTTTACCGTAAACGCCCTCTTGCATACCTTCATATAAACTTTTACCCATACTTATTCCATAGTCATTTTTTAAACCTTCATTTGCTATAGCTGAGTTATAAGCTATAACTTTTTCAAAAATTGGAGCGATTAAAGTTAAATCTATAGTTTTAGCTAAATCGTGGATTAACTCAACAGTTAAAAAACTTTTATCTGTCATCGTATCCCCTGTAACAACTTCATCACAAGACGCACCTTTTATTATTTCACCATTTTTTTCTATCTTAACAATATTTGTATGATAATCTTTAATCTCTATTGTAACTGTATCTTGTCCTAAAACTCCTGTAGCTCTCATATGTAGTTTCACATCTCCATCTATTTTTGTAGCTACAACTTTTTTATTATCTAAATACTCTTTAACTTCATTTAATCTTGACTTATCAACATTTGATATAACCATTAGCTCTTTCTTAGAATCTCCTAAAATTGTTCCTAAAGCTACTGATGCCTCTATACCTACCATCCCTTCTGAGTTTGGTATCTTTACACTTTTAACATTTTTTATTAAATTTCCTGATAAGGCAATATCAATCTTTTCTGGAACTCCACCTAATATTGATGTTAATTTACTTCCTATATATGCTAAAGCTATCGGCTCTGTACATCCCTCTGCTGGAACTATCTCTTCATTTAAAATACTTAAAATTTTATCTATCATAACTTTTGGTCTCCTTTAAATATATACTTATTTTTGCAATAAATTTAGATACGCTAGCTATGAAACTGAAACTTTTTGAGTTAATTATATAATAAAAAGACGAGAAGAAAATACTCGTCTTTTAACTATATTCATAATATTTTCTTGTATTTTAGTCAGACGTATTTTTTATTTTGCTTATTTCTAATAATATCAAATAATTGTTACGAAAATATGTCGTCTTATTTTTTATATCTTTCTGGGTGTTCAAGTAATTCTTTTTTTAATTTTTCAAGTTCAATGTTTCTATTTTTTTCTAATTCTTGAATTTTTGATTCTAAAAATTTTGATTTTTTTTTAGAACTAAAACTAGAGGGATTTAAGTATTTTAACTCAGCTTTATAGCTATCTAATAGCATTTCATTAGTATCAAAAACTTCATCAAAAATTTCTTGCTGTTCTGGTGTTAATTTTTCTCTTAAACTATCAAACTCTTTATTTGCTTCATTTGCAAAAGATATACTTTTTAAAATCAAAAGACTAATAAAAATCAATTTTTTCAACTTAAAAACCTCCTTACACTTTATATTCCTGAGTGGATAATAACAAAAAGTTTCATAAATTTATATCAAATTCAAATATTTTAATTAATTTTAAATTGTCCCATCATACCATTTTCTTCGTGCTCTAAAATATGACAATGATAAACAGTTATTCCATCTGTTGTATATGTAATCAATATTTTTACAGAATCACCTGCATTTAAATTTACAGTGTCTTTCCATCCTTGTTCATTTAATGGTGGTATTTTTCCATTTCTTTCGATTATTCTAAATTGTGCTCCGTGAACATGAAATGGATGAGGCATATCCAATGTAGAAGAACTATTTTTTATTTCCCAAATTTCTTTTTCACCTTTTTGAACATTAAAATTCAAAGTTTCCATATTATATGAAGTGTCATTTATTAAATTTCCTTCAGAGCTTGTTTTCAATGTAAATGTTCTTGTATTCAAATTATCTAAATTTTCTTCAATTTTAGGAATATTAACTAATTTTTCTGGAATAGAAGTTAGTCCATTTTTTTCTGATTTTTTAAGCTCAAGAGCTTTTTTCCCATTTATATTCATATATGATATTTTTTCTAAGTTTCTAGAATCAATTAAAATTTCAGCTCGCTCACCTGGAGCTAAGTTTAAATTTTCCATACTAACAGGTTCATTTAATAATCCACCATCACTTGCTATTTGTAAAAAGTTTATTCCATTAAAATTTATATTATAGTTTGCTGCATTACTTCCATTTACAACCCTTAATCTTACTACTCCATTTGGTATATCTACAAAAGGAGATATAATACCGTTAATCATTAAATAACCACCACTTTTTCCATGAAGTTTATCCATTTCTGTTACTGAATATTCAAGTTGACCATTATTATCAATTTGTTTATCTTGAATTATTATAGGAAAATCATCAAATCCATAAGTTTTAGGTATATTAATCTTATCTGATTCATCATCTTCTAAATATATTAATCCAGCTAATCCTTTGTAGACTTGGGATGCTGTTTTATGCATAGGGTGAGGATGAAACCATAATGTTGCTTCAGGTTGATTTAAGGTAAAGTTAACAGATTTTATTTGATTTGGCTGGATATCAGAATTATGTACTCCATCAACATCCTGTGATAAGATTCCTCCATGCCAATGAACAGTAGTTTCTTCTTTTAAATTATTTTTAATATTTATTTTTGTTTTTTCACCTCTTTTTAATGATAAAACAGGACCTAAAATAGGACCGTTATAACCATAAGTTTCAGTAAATTTTCCATCAAGAAATTCCCAGCTTCCTTTCCCAACTTCTAAATTAAAAACTCTTTCGTCTCCCTTTAATTCACCTTTTAATAACGGTGGAATTAATAATGGTTTCTGAAAATCTTTGACTAAATCATTTTCAGAAAAGTTTGTATTATGACTATGTTGGTTTTCTGTATTTTCAGCTTCCATAATAATAGGTTGACTTGAATGATGTTGCAAATGATCTGTATTTGCAAACAAGCTATTACTTGCTCCCAAAAAAGATCCAATAAAAGTTAGACTTAAAAACATTTTATTCATATATTAACCTCCTAAATATACTTTTTAAATATACTTTTATAATAACCTAAATTTGTTACTGATTTATGTCAAAATTGAGTTTTTTAAAAAATTATAATTTAGTATAAAATTCTAAAAAATTTTTGTTAATGACATAATATAGAAACAATTATTAGATATAATCATGTTATAAAATAATTATGAGGATGTGATCGTATGATGTTAGTTTTATTAATTCTGGCAATCTTCCTATTTAGTAATCAAAAAGAGTGTTGCCAAAGCCATAATTCAGAGAATGTTTATCCAAGAAAAAAAAATAATATTTTATATATTATTTTAGGAGTTATTATTGTATTTACTATATTAAAGTTTGTTTTCTTCTTTAGTATGATAAAGTTTTTTCCTAACATGACTTATCCATTTATGTTCACTGGGATGGGAAGATTTTTAATAGGTTGTTAAAAAGTTTAAAGTGACATAATTTAGAAACAAATTAATGTTAATATAAGTTAAATAAAAATATAAAAAATTAATTTTAAAGAGGAGATTGAAAATGGAAAATAAAGCAGGAAAAAAAATAGAGTTTATTCTAATGACTTTTGTTACTAGTTTATTTATAGGAAGTATGGCATTTGCTAGCCACGATTCTAATAGAGATGATATAAAATACGATTATTCAGCAGCTTTAAAAGCTAAAAAAGAAGCTGATAATCAAAATATTGAAAAATATTCAAAACTAAAAAATATTTCAAAAGAAGAAGCTACAAATCAATATTATAGAGACTTACAAATTCAATTTGAAAAAAATGAAGAAATCAGAAATGAAATGATAAAAAATAATTCTAAAGGTTAATAATTCTCACATTGTAGTGATTCATATAATTCTCCCGAATTTTATAAAAAAACAGGCTATCCTAAGGCCTGTTTTTTTATATTATATATGAATGAAATTATATTTTTTTAGATAAATAAATAATTAAAGTTGGTAAAATTAGCCATTGAATTATTGGAACTATCCCTACATCTATAATCGGTATTATAGGCATCAAATTTGAATAGCTCCAAGATTTTAGAATTTTTACATTATGAATTTCACTAAAAACTGTATATAAAATACCTAGAAATGTAACACCTAAATAATCAGCTAGTTTAGGATTTTGAATCCAAGAAAAATTATATTTTATAAAACTCCATATGAGTAAAACAGAAGATAAAATCATTATATCTCCAATTGTACAGTGTAGTCTATTATATACTAAATTTGAAATAGAAAGACCTTCATTTTCGTAAAAAAACGATTGTGAAAATTCCCAAATTCCAAAAAAAATAAAACTTAAAAATAAAAATCTCTTTGTGAATACAGCATAGGTAAATCTCTTATTCATTTTATATTATCACCTTCTAAATCTTTTTAATCTTAAGGCGTTTATTATTACTGAAAGTGAGCTTAAACTCATAGCTCCAGCTGCAATCATAGGATTTAAAAGAGGTCCTTCCCAAAGACGAAGAATTCCCATAGCCACAGGAATACCCAAAATATTGTATGCAAAAGCCCAAAAAAGATTTTGTTTTATATTCATAATCGTAGCATGACTAAGACTTATTGCTGTAGAAACTTCCATAAGATCACTTCTTATAAGAACAACATCTGCAGATTCAATAGCAACATCTGCTCCAGAACCAATAGCAATTCCCACATCTGCTTGGGCTAAAGCTGGGGCATCATTTACTCCATCTCCAACCATTCCAACTTTTTTACCATCTATTTGAAGCTTTTTTATCTCATCTGATTTATCCTTAGGAAGAACTTCTGCAAGTACTCTATCAATTCCAACTTGTTTCGCAATAGCTTCTGCAGTTTTTCTATTATCCCCTGTTATCATAATAACTTCAATACCCTGTTTATGAAGTGCTTCTATTGCATCTTTAGAGGTAGGTTTTACAGTATCTGCTACAGCTATTATCCCTGCAATTTTTCCTTCAACACCTATATATATAGGTGTTTTTCCTTCATCAGCAAGGCTATGTGAAAGGGCTTCGAGAGTTCCAAGTTCTATATTCATGTCATCCATAAGTTTTTTATTTCCTAGAAGAATAGAACTACCGTCTATAGTTACTTGAATTCCATTTCCTGGAATAGCTTTAAAATTTGTAACTGTTTTAGATGTGTTGATTTTCCCTTGTGCAGCTTTTACGATTGCTTCTCCAAGAGGATGTTCTGATCCTATCTCGGCTAATGCTGCTATTTCAAGAAGATCATCTTTCGAAATACCATTAGCTGTAATAACATCTGTAACTATAGGTTTTCCCTCTGTGATAGTTCCTGTTTTATCAAATGCAATGGTTGTTAGTTTATGAGTTGTCTCCAAAGCTATTCCACTTTTGATAAGTATTCCATTTTCTGCTCCTTTAGCAGTTCCTAACATTATAGATATAGGAGTAGCAAGACCCAAAGCACAAGGGCATGCAATCACAAGAACTGAAATAAATATAGTGAATGCAAATATACCATTTCCATCATAAGTATACCAGCCTATAGATGATATAGCAGCAAGAGCCATAACAATTGGAACAAATACAGCTGAAATCTGATCTGCAAGTTTTCCAATTGGAGGCTTGGATCCTTGCGCATCTTCAACCAATTTAACAATCTGAGCAAGTGCAGTATCTTTTCCAATCTTAGTTGCTATAAATTTTATTGTCCCATTTTTATTCAAGCTAGCTCCTATGACTTCTGAATCTACAATCTTCTCTACAGGAATACTCTCACCTGTAATCATCGATTCATCCACAGAGCTACTCCCATCAATGACTTTACCGTCTACAGGAATTTTATCTCCAGGTTTTACTATTAGGATATCTCCTACTTGAACCTGTTCCAACGGAACAATAATTTCACTACCATTTTTTTGAATTCTTGCTGTTTTTGGTGCCAAATCCATAAGTTTTCTGATAGCATCTGAAGCTTTTCCTTTACTCACAGCTTCAAGATATTTTCCTAAAGTTATAAGTGTAAGAATTACCGCTGCCGACTCAAAGTAGAGCTCGTTTATATAATTGATTTGTCCAGAAGCAATTTTAAAAATTGCAAAAATACCATACATATATGCTGCCCCAGTTCCTATTGCAACTAGTGTATCCATATTTGGATATCCTTTTATAAGAGATTTTATTCCTGATCTAAAAAATTTGTATCCCACTATAATAACTGGAGTAGCTAGTATAAACTGAATGATTGCAAAAATTAGAGGACTTCCATCAGAAGAGAAAAAAAGCGGGAAACTAATACCTACCATATGCCCCATAGCTAGAATGAGAAGTGGAATTGTAAAGATGGTAGAAATTACAAATCGTTTCCATAAAGATTTTGCTTTAGGATTTCCTGGAGTAAAATCCACTCCCATATCCATATCTTCCATATTAGCCATATCCATATCTTCCATATTAGCCATCTTAGAGACATGATCTTCATCAATAACTTCGTAACCAGTGTTAACTATTACTTCCTTTATTTGATCTAAGGTTATTTGATTTTCATCGTAATTTATAGAAAGGGTTTCTGTAGCGTAATTTACGTTTGCCTCAAATACACCTTCTCTTTTTTTTAAAGCTCTCTCGACTGCATTAGCACATGATGAACATGTCATTCCCTCAATTTTAAGTTTTTTATTCCTCATCTCAAATTTCCTCCTATAATACATAATATAGATATTTTATTCTTAAAGTTTAAAGTAATTCCTTTTTGATAAATATTATTTAATATAAAAAAGAGACTACCTTTATTGTGTAGCCTCTAAGTTTATGTAATTTTTCAATTTAAGACTCTAAAACTATTCTGCAGCTATATCTATAATTTTTTCACAAAGAACTTTAGCATCGTTATTATCATGAGTTACTAAAATTGTAGTTATTCTTAATTCTTTTAAAATTTTTAAAATATCTAATCTAACCTGTTCCTTTAAATTTTCATCTAGTGCGGAAAAAGTTTCATCTAAAAGAATAAGTTTAGGAGAAGTTATTAAACTTCTTGCAATTGCAACTCTTTGCTTTTGTCCTCCGCTTATTTCATGTGGATAACTCTCTAAAAAACTATCTATTTTTAACATTTTAGAAAATTTTTCCAATAAAATTTTTTGATCACTTTTTTTTAAATTAGATACACCAAACAATATATTTTCTTTTACACTTAAATGAGGAAATAAAGCGAAATCTTGAAAAACATATCCGAAATTTCTTTTATATGGTAGTAATTTACTTATATTTTCACCGTCGTAAAATATATTTCCACTTTCAAGTTTTTCAAGGCCAGCAATAATTCTTAAAAGTGTACTTTTACCACATCCAGAAGGACCTTTCAAAGCAACTCTTTCCCCCTGTTTTATTTCTAAAGAAAAATTTTTTAAAATATTTTTATTTCCATAATTAAAATTAATGTTTTCTATTTTTAACATTTTTTCCTCCCAATTCTAAATAAACAATCATTAAACTACATATAGCAACTATTACTAGAGATGGTATAGCTGCTACTTCAATCATTTCATTTCCAGCATATCTATATATTTCAGTGGAAAGAGTTTTAAAATTAAATGGTCTTAAACTATAAGTCAATGTTAATTCCTTTATTATATCTATAAACAATAAAATAAAAACAAACTTAGTAGATTTTTTTAACAATGGTACATTTACCTTAAAAAATGTTCCTATAAAATTATATCCAAGAGTTGAAGATGCATTAAAAATATTTTGATTTATTTTTGATAATGTATTTGTATAGTTAGAAAAAGCTATTGATATAAATTTTATAATAAAAGCTACTATTAAAACTATTCGAGTATCCATTAAATTCAAAGATTCAATTTTAAAAACTTTATAAATATACTCGTCTAATGAAAACATAAAGGTATAAACAGATAAACCTAGGACTAAAGATGGAATTGAATATCCTATTATGCCAATTGTAGAAAAAAACTTTTTTCCTTTTTTTAATTGATTTATCACACTAGCAAAAACACTTGAAATAAGAATAATTAAAATTATTGCTATTATTAAAGTAAACAATGTATTTAAGGTTATACTTAACAAATCAATTGACTTTATGTATTGGGACTTTGAAATTGTAAATTTTATCATTTCAAAAACAGGAATAATAAATCCTAAAGTAATTATAGAACCTAGGAATAAATAAATACCTCCTAAAGAGAATTTTGATAACTCCACTGGCTTGATTTTTTTATTTGAAATTCCATTGTATCTCTTCTTTTTTCTAAGAATTTTTTCAAACAAAATAAAAATAGTTATCACTAATAAGAGTATAAGTGATGCTTTTGCTGCTGTATCTTTTTGCCCTAAAGAAAGCCAGGAATCAGTTATAATTTTTGAAATTGTTCCAACTCCATAATATTCTACAACTGCGAAATCAGATAAAGTTTCAAAAATAACAAAAAGTGTCGATCCAAATATAGCTGGCCAAGATAATGGTAAAATTATTTTAAAAAAAGTTTTAAAATAAGAACTTCCTAATGTTTTAGAAGCTTCAATATATTCTACTAAATTATTTTGTAAATATGATCGAGAAGCTAAATAAATATAGGGATATAAAAATATCCCATAGATAAATACTGATCCGTTCATAAAAAAATCACTTTTAAATATTATACTTAAAACCTTATTTGTATAAAAAATTGAAGAATAAGTATATGCACCAACATATACTGGAATTGCCAAAGGTAAAACTAACATGATTTTAAAAAAGGTTTTATATTTAAAGTCATACATAGTTATTATGTAGCTGCTAAAAAAACCTAAAATTATTGAAAAAATTCCAACTTTAATTATTAGTTCCAATGTATTTAAAAGATATTCCCAAAGAATACCTTCGTTAAAAAGTAGCTTTAAGTATGAACTACTTGGGCTAAATACTAAAGTAATCGAATCAAAAATTGGAATTATAATGAAGGAGATAATCATTATCAATAAACCTTTTTTTATTAGTAAATCGTTCATTTTATAAATTTTCATTTTCACTCATCCTTATAAATAAAAGAGATGATAAAATTATTTTAATTTTTATCATCTCTAAAATAATTATTATTTTTTAGGTGTATCCCACTTAGCTTTTAGCATTATATTTAATGCTTCTTCGTTATGTTTACCTAATGAATTTAAGTTAATATTTTGTTCTTTAAGAGTTTTTAATCCTTGTTTATTCAACCACGAAGCAAGTAACTCACTCATTTGAGCTTCTGGATTAACAGGAAATTCATAATTAGTAGCTGAAAATGCTTCTTGCTGTTTTTTAGCAGATAAGAATTCTAATAATTTAATTGCCTCAGCTTTATTTTTAGAATTTTTTATAACTCCAGCTCCACTAATATTCATATGCAATCCATTTTCATTTTCTTTTTGATTAGGAAAATAAAGCCCAACTTTTTCAGTAGTTCCATAATATTTAGAATTAGGATCTGTTTCAGCTATTAATTTACCATAGTAGTAAGAGTTAGCAATAGCGATATCTCCTATATTATCTTTTACTCCAACTGCTTGATCTCTATCATTCCCCTCGGGATTTCTTGCCATTTGTGCAACTAAAGAGTTAGTCCACTTAGAAGTTTTTTCACTACCATCTAACTCTATAAAAGATGCAACTAAAGATTGGTCGTAGATGTTTGACGATGACCTAACTAAAACTTTATTTTTCCATCTAGGATTTGTCACTAAAGTTTCATAATTAAGATTATTTAGCTCATCTTTTGAAACTCTTTCAGTTGAATACAAAAGAACCCTTGCTCTTTTAGTTAAACCAAACCAAGTATTTTCATTATCTTGATATTTTTCTGGAATATTTTTTTCTAAAATATCACTATTTATAGATTGGAGTATTCCCTCATCCTTAGCTCTTGCTAGGTTTCCTGCATCTGCTGTCATAAATATATCAGCTCTTGGTGATCTTCCTTGTTCTTTTATTTTAGAAATACTTACAGCACTTTTATCTGTAACTACATTAACTTTTATTCCAGTTTCTTTAGTAAATTCAGCATAAAGAGCATCATCAGCATCGTAATGTCTTGTTGTATAAACATTTACAACTCCTGAAGCACTAGCTAAAGTAGATAAAACCAATGTAAATGTAGTAATTAATTTTTTCATTTAAACCTCCAAATTTCAACTTTTCTATACGGCTTAACTAATATTTTGTATAACGAAATATTAGTTATATTATATACTAACATTGTTACTATTTTATGTCAACTAATTTATATTTCTTAAATTTTTTTTAATATTGACATAATTCTGTAACATTTTTTTGTTATTATCTATTTATAAATATGAAAAACAAGGAGATTTTTAAGTTGAAAAAAATGATTTTTATTAGTATTTTGATTTTGAAAAGTATATCTTTTGCAAATGAAACAAACGAAGAGTTTAATAGTTTAAGAGAAAAATTAACACCAAAACAGCAAGAAATTTTTGATGAAGTTTTTGATACTAATGAAATGCTATTAGATAGCTATAAAGTTGATTTAAAATACTTAAAATCCTCTGACTTTAGTTATTTGAAAAAATCAAAATTTTTAGAATCAAAAATTCAAGAATTAGAAAAAAATAGAAACATTGAACTTGAAAAATTAAAAAAACAACTACTTGAGCACCCAGAAAGATATAAAAAATAAAATGACATATTTTCGTAACAGTTATTTGATACTATAAAAATAAGAGAGCCATTGGCCTCTATAAAATTAAAATAAAATAGGAGTGATTTGAATGAAAAAATTATTATTAGTTGGAGCTTTTGTAATATCGGCGGTATCTTTTGCTAACACACACGAGGGATCAATGAATGGTATGAACATGAATGGTGGTATGATGGGTGGTATGAATAAGTGTCAAATGATGGATGGTATGATGAATGGTGGTATGATGAATGGTGGTATGATGAACAACATGACTCCAGAGTTAAGAAAACAAATGCAAGATGATATGATTAAAGTTCAAGAAAAACAATTAGAAATAAGCAAAATAATGAATACATCAAAACCAGATATGAAAAAAGTTGAGAAATTAAATAGTGAAATTTCTACAATAAGAGCAAATCATATGACTAAAATGCAACAAAATATGATGAAATCTAATTAATTATATAAATGTCTAAGTTAAGTTTTATTTAAAAAAATAAAAAGCACATTAAGTATTGTACTATAATGTGCTTTTTGATTATTTATTTGAAATTGTTTCTGTAAATTCTTTAACTTTCTTTTCTAGGCCTCGGTTCCATACCCATCAAAATAAGAGAATTAATCTGAACTCAAATTTTTCTGTAATAGATTTTTGAGTTCTTTTTTCTTTAAATTTAAATTACATATATTTTTGGGTATTACAAAAAAATGCTGTTAAGCATTCATTCGAAAATATAAAT
>JBOFLW010000137.1:0-2898 GCA_051658065.1 Cetobacterium sp. | reverse complement strand
GCATATGCAACAATTGAGAATATAATCTCTTCTAATTCATCTTCTGTAAAATCTACCATTGTAATCCTCCCTAACCGATAATTTATTTTTTTATTTTAATTTTAAATTTTTGCCATGGTTTAACACTATCTAATAATCCTATATAATCAGAATCTAATCTTCCTACAACACTTGTTTTTCCAGAGTTTTTCATATCTTTTTTAGCTATATGTAACTCTCCAGCATATTGTCCATAAAGTGATGATTCAATTAAAACATCTCCTTTTTTGATATCCACTGGATTATATAATTCAAAATGTGTTCCTTTATATTTTACTCTTGATTGAGTTGATCTAACAACATATTCTCCAATATCTCCTCTATGGAAATGTAACTCTTTTTCAATAATATCTTTTTCAACGCTTCCAACATGAGAGAAAACTTCACACTCTAACTCTAGCATCTCTTTATTTATATCTGCTAATCTTTTTAGTTCCTCTTCTGTTGGGAAGCAATTTGAGATTATAACTACATCTATACCTTCATTGAATAGCTCTCTTCCTTGAACTTCAATTGGTAAATCTCTATGCTCTTCTAAAGTGCAAAGCCCATCATTAACTGGCCAAGGACCAAATGTTCCTGTTTGAGCTGTTACAAATGCTGCTGTTGTTAACGAGAAACCTTTAAATCTCTTATTACAACTTCTAAAATGTTCTCTTGAAAGCCCTGTGTATCTATGAGGATAGAAATTATGACACCCTACTAATTTTTCAGCATTCGGCATATAATCCATTATTGTATTAACATAGTTTGTATCTTGACTCATATTAATCTCTACTAACAAGTTGTGCTCATTAAAAGTCATAATACTCTCTTCATTTCCAGAGAATCCTAAATCTAATCTTACTCCAACTGCTCCAATCTCTTTAAAGAAAGAAAGGTCTTCATAACTTATATCTAATTTACTAAAGATTGATGGAGCTACATCTACCATAACTTCCATTCCGTAACTATTAGCATGAGCTATTGTATCTTTGAACTCTTTTAATATAACCTCTTTATCCCCATCAACTGATAATAAGCAAGTAAAAACTCTCTTATATCCATATTTCGCTGCTAAGTCAATGTAGCTTTTATTTTCTTCTAAAGTAGCATGAAATGGATAAATTGAAATCCCTAACTGTTTCATTATTTTCTTCCTCCCTCTAAAAACCTTGTATTTACTTAGGTTTTACTAGATTTTGGAATATAAGTCAAGCATTAAAACTTTGGGAAAATATAAATTTTTTTTTTCGTCTAACACTTCCTATTATATAAGGAGTTTTTGCTATTTTTTCTTATTTAACGGTTTAAATTATTTTTTTTATCCATTAGGTTCTTCAGCTATTTTAAAAATCTCTATACTACTCGCTCTACCTTTATCTAAGTATAAAATATTAATTTTATGTCTTTCATCTTTATACTCTAAAGTTTCTCCAAGCACCATATTTCTCAAAGATTTTAAAAAATTATAATTATAGTAGAATTTGCATTTTAACAACTCTTTGTAAAGTCTAGATTCAAATATAAACCTATTAGAGAATACATCTTCTGTTTTATTAACCAAGATATATTTTTGCATTGATTCTGTATTCCGAGTTTGTTTTAATGCTAAACAGATAGCATCATCTAAAGAACCAGATATTCCCTTGTCTAAATGATAAAGATTATTTCTTACAAAATCTACTCCCTCTTTTAACAACGTTTCTTCAATCACCTTACTTATTTTTGAAATTGAATCTACTCTATCTCTTAAAGGTAATAGTAACCTGTCTACCTCTCCTGCTAAAATAGGTGATAATTTATGATAGAATTTAAACTCTATCTCCATAATCTTACTTGTAAATCCATCACTATTTTTTATTTTACTATATTCTATATTATATTTTGTAAGTTGATTTATATCATCTAAAGCTGGTTTCAAAATAGTTTTTTCAAAGTCATAGAATCTTTCATAATTTTCTTGTCCTACACCTAAAAGTTCTTTCAAACTATCTCTACTTATTAAAAAACCATTTTGATTTCTATTTTTTATCATGGCTAAATATAGTTGAAAACTTTTCTTATCTTTAAATAGTAGAATTAATAATAAATCAATATCATCAAATATTCCACTCTCTTTTAAAGATTTTAAAGATCTTGAAACATACAATCTATATTCATCTCTATTTCTTAAATAAAAATCAAATATTGAAAATGATGAAAAAAATATCTCCTCTTCTTTTTCAATCATCTTTAAATGAATTCTTCTTTTTGAAAATTTATCTAAAAAATCTATAATAGAAGATTTTTCTTTTAGTATATTTACGAGCTCTTTTTCTGTAAAAATTATATATTTTTCATTTTTACCTTTATATTTTTCTCTTATTACTTCTAAAAAATCACGCTCTTTTTTATTTAATTTTTTATCTGTATCTATAAAAAGGTCATTTTTAGAAAAATCAAAAACCATTTTATTCATATTTCCCACCACCTTTTTTAGTTTTTTTCAAAAAATTATATTTTTTTGTAATTTATTTTGTATTTTTTTTACAATTTTTATCTAAAATTAGACGTTTTATTTTGATTTTTTTTTCGTCACCCCCTCTTAGTACAATATTATACACTGGTTTTTCAATAATTTCAATAATTTTTCATTTGTATTCGACGAAAAAAGTATTAAAAATGTAAAATTTGACTTTTTTTAAAACATATTATATAATTCTGTTGTGAAGTGAAATAACTTTATAAAAAAGTAGTGGTAAAAAAAATTATAAATTCAAAAATTAAAATAATTTAATCAAAAGGAGAAATAAACTATGAAAAAAATCTTATTACTTTGTTCTGCTGGAATGTCTACAAGCATGGTTGTTAAAAAAATGGAAACTGCTGCTGCTGCTG
>JBOFLW010000136.1:0-3510 GCA_051658065.1 Cetobacterium sp. | reverse complement strand
ATTCCTAAAAGCCCTGCAAAAAGTCCATTTTTAGCAATCTTTTTTAATTTTGTATTTTTAGTTTTTCTGTAAACAGCAACCGTTGCTCCAACTTGAGCCATTCCACTTGTTGCAAGCACAGGAAGTAAAACAGTATATCCAACATTTGCTATTAAATCAGCATGAATTGGTGTTAAAGCTTGGTGCATCCCTGTCATAACTAAAGGTAGGAATAAAGCTCCTGAAATTGTTCCAGAGATAACTGATACAATCAAGTTTGGAGAAGATAGTGTTTGAGCTACAATTGTACCGATTGAATCTGAAATAAATCCACCAATTGGCTGAAGAACTATCAGAGCCATCATTATAGAAACTGTCAATGTAACTAATGGTGTTACAAATAGGTCTAAAACATCTGGTACAACTTTTTTAAGATTTTTCTCAATGAAACAAGCTAGTAAAACAACAAGTATAACTGAGATAATTCCACCTCTACCTGGTGTAAGCTGAGTTCCAAATAGTGTAATTCCTGCTAAAGCTGGTGAAGATAAAATTCCACCAAGTACTCCACCCATCATAGGCATTGCAGAACCAAACTCTTTTGAAGCATTCACACCAACAAGTACAGAAAGTATAGTGAATACAGAACTTCCTATAAGTGAGATAATCTTTGCAGCTGTAGTTAATTTATAAGCATCTCCAAAATATACACCAGCTATATTATTTATTGCAAGTACAAGACCACAAGAAACAAATAGTGGAATCAATGGAATGAATGTAGCACCTAATTTTTTTAAGAAGTTTTTCATCTTTGTATCGTTTTTAGCTTTTAATGCCTCTTTTGTAGCTTTTGCTGCATCTTCCCCAAATTCAGAAGAGCTACCACCCATAAGGTTTTTAACCTCTGAAGTAACCTTTGTAACTTTTCCAGGACCATATATAACCTGAAGTTGTCCCTCAGCTTCAACTAACCCTAGAACTCCCTCTGATTTTTCAATCTCAGCTCTATTAACTATAGTATAATCTTTTAACTCTAATCTGCAACGAGTCATACAACTCTGAGCAGTCATTATATTATCTTTTCCACCAACCAAACGAATTAAACCTTGAGCAATCTCTTTATTTGTCATGTTTCTCTCCCTGTAAAAATTTTAGTTCATATCAGCTAATGCTTTTGCAATGTATCCACCATTTTTTTCTAATTTTTCAGCAGCTTCTTTTACATTTAACTTTGATAAAATCATAAATATAGCTAATTTTACGTTAGAATTTGTTTCTTTTAAATAGATAGCAGCAGTATCAGTATCTACACCAGTAGCTTCAGAAACTATTTTCTTTGCTCTTTCAACTAACTTCTCATTTGTAGATTGAACATCTACCATTAAGTTTCCATAAACTTTTCCCATCTTAATCATAGAACCAGTTGATAACATATTTAAAACTAACTTTTGAGCTGTTCCAGATTTTAATCTAGTTGAACCAGTAACAACCTCAGGTCCTACAACTGGAGAGATAGCTATTTTAGCTTCTTTTGCTACTGATGAATCAGCATTACAAGTTATAGAAACAGTTAAAGCTCCAATCTCGTTAGCATACTCTAAACCACCAATAACATATGGAGTTCTTCCAGAAGCAGCAAGTCCTACAACTGTATCGTTAGCAGTTAATTCTCTATCTTTTAAATCTTGAATAGCTAATTCTTTTGAATCCTCTGCTCCCTCTTTTGCTCTGAATATAGCCTCTACTCCACCAGCGATTAAACCTTGAACTAACTCTTCTGAAACACCATATGTTGGAGGGCACTCAGAAGCATCTAAAATTCCTAATCTTCCAGAAGTTCCAGCTCCTATATATATTAATCTTCCACCTTTTTTCATTCTTTCAACAATTCCATCTATAGCTTCAGCTATTTGAGGAAGCTCTGTAGCAACAGCTTCTGCTACTTTTTTATCTTCATCATTAATTATTTTTACCATCTCTGCTGTAGAAACTGTATCTATATTTAATGTATTTACATTTCTACTCTCTGTTGTTAAGCTTTTTAAATTTAATTTATCCACTGTTATTCCTCCGAAAGTTCGTTTTTTTGTAATACTTTTATGTATCTGGTATTATAATAGCACATATGAAATGATATTTCAATATTTTTATTTAAAAATAGAAATATCATTTCTAAAACTTCATACTATTAATAACATCAACTGTTGTTATTCTCTGAGCAAAGTGATATAATATACCTTTAAAAAGACTAAATTTTGGGAGTGATAATTTTTGTTTATCTATACAATTGTAAATATCGGAAGTGAAAAAGCATTAAAGGAAGAGGTAGCTTTAAAGTATCCAGATTTAAGTTTTGCATACTCTAGACCAGGTTACATAACTTTTAAAGATAATAGTGGAAAATTTACCCCTGAGAGCAAATTTAACCTTATATTTGCTAGAGCTTGTGGAATCTCTTTAGGAAGAACAAACTCTGAAAAATTAGAGGCTGAAGTTATGAAGCACAAAGCTGATGTAACTCATAGATTCTCTTTAGTAACTGGTGAAACTTCTGGAGAGGTTGCCGAAGTTGGACAAACTATCTTAGATGTAGTTGAAGTTAAAGAGGGAGAGTTCTGGATAGGAATAAGAACAGCTTCTGCTTACTCTTGGAAAATGGCTGGAGTTAATCCTAAAGTTGTTTTACCTGAGGCTTCTCCATCTAGAGCTTACTTAAAGATAATTGAGGCTCTTATCTGGACTGATTACAAATTCAGAGGAGAGGAAACTGTTCTTGAGATTGGTTCTGCTCCAGGTGGTGCTAGTTTCGGATTATTAGAGAAAGGTTTCAAAGTTTTCGGTGTTGATAATGCTGTTATGAACGAAGAGGTTTTAAAGAACCCTATGTTTAAGCATTTAAAAAATCCTATGCAAAAAATTCAAGATGCTGACATCCCTAGACCTTGTCATATCTTAGTATCAGATGTAAATGTTTTACCATCACTTAGTTTAAGTCAGGTTAAAAGATTTATGGATATGAGACCTGGAATCCATACTGTTTTCTATACTTTAGAGATTGGTAGCAAGATATCTACTGAAGAGGTTTTAAAGAGTATCGATTCATTTAAAAAGTTTGGATTTAAAGAGGTTAGAGCTACTCAACTTCCAAGTAATAAATCTGAAATTTTAGTGTACGGAATTAAATAATAAAAAAATTTAAATTTAATAAGGAAAGTTTAAAGTGATGTAGTATAAAGAGTTAGGAATAAAAAATCATTTTAATCCTCCCCCCAAATCGAGCCTCTCTCCCCCCAGAGGCTCTTTTTAATTCTCTAAAATCTCTTAATTCTTGTTTATACTTTGAAAAAATGATATAATATATTCTAAATTATTTTTTAGGAAGTGAAAATATGTATTACAAAAATTATTTTAAAGACATGAAAATAAGGGAGACTTCAATGGATGGAATTATTTGTATAGATGGTGTTGTAGGTGTTGGAAAAAGTACTTTAGGAGAGATTTTAGCTGAAGAGTTTGGAATTCACTTTTTCA
>JBOFLW010000135.1:0-5678 GCA_051658065.1 Cetobacterium sp. | reverse complement strand
AACTGACTTGTAATCAGTAGGTAATTGGTTCGACTCCGATAAGCGGCACCACTGCGAGGGTGGCGGAATTGGCAGACGCACCAGACTTAGGATCTGGCGTTTCGACGTGAGGGTTCAAGTCCCTCCTCTCGCACCATTTTATAGACGTTAACAGTAGACTTTAAACAAGTCTACTTTTTTTTTATACAAATGTTAATTGCTTGAAAACTCTATATGTCTATGGTACAATAATATGAAAAAAAATTTAAAAAAAGGTGCATAAATGAAAAAATTTAAAATATTTTGTAATTTTAAAATGATATATACTATTTCTTTGATTTATTTTTTTGTAGGATATTTTCACCCTAACTTATTACAAATAAATAATGTGTATACATATATTGCAGAATATTTTGGAATATATGAAAAAATGTTATGGATATTTTTAATAGGATACGGTTTTTCTATTTTTATGAAAAATCCCAATAAAAGAGTTGTATTGAAAACAAGACTGATTTTTATGATAATTTTAGGTATATCTACAGGATATTTATATTTGTTAGAAAATTTAAAAGAGTTGAGTGAAATAACAATAGATAATGTTGAACATTTTGTTATAAATTTGGGATTGTTAAATATAAATTTGGGATATATAGAACTTTATACATTTTTAAAACTTTATCCACTTATAGAAAGAAAATTTTTTGTAGGATTTTTAATAGGTATAATATTTATATCACTTTTAATAATATGTGGAAAAATTATAAAATCGTCAATAATGTTAATTGTTAATTTCTTTAAAAGAAAAGTTGAAAAAAGAAAAAAAGAAAAAATAGAAAAGAAAGAAAGAGAGATACTTCAAAAGCAAGCTGAATTGGAAAAAGAAATATATAATGAAATTTGTGATATTCAAAAAAAATATGGTGAAAAAGAGACAAAAGAAGAAAAATTAGAAGGAGAAGAAGAAAATGATATTAGCATCGAAATCTCCGAGAAGGAAACAGATCCTAGAACAGCTGGGATTTGATATAATAATTAAAGTTAAAGATGTTGAAGAGATAAGTGATAAAACTGAAATTGTTGATCAAATAAAAGATATTTCATTAAAAAAAGTAATAGAAGTTGCTCAAGAAAACCCTTCGGAATATGTCGTAGGAGCAGATACTGTTGTTGAGATATCAGGAAAAATTTTGGGGAAACCAAAAACATCAAAAGAAGCAGCAGAGATGCTAAACTTATTATCAGGTAATATGCATAGAGTAATAACAGCATATACATTAATAAATATAGAAAAAAAAATAAATATAACTAAATCTGTAGAAAGTAATGTGTATTTTAAAAAATTAAATGAAAAAGAGATAGATTGGTATATTAAGAGTGGAGAAGCAATGGATAAAGCTGGTTCTTATGGAATTCAAGGATTGGGAGCTATATTTGTTGATAAAATAGATGGGGATTTCTTTGCAATTATGGGATTTCCAATAAATCATTTTATAAAAACTTTAAACGATTTAGGAATAGATATAGAAAGTTTAAATACAATATAAATTAATTTAAGGAGAGTTACAATGAAAAAAATGTTTGGAAAAGTTTTAGGGATATTTTCAGATGATTTAGGAATAGATTTAGGAACTTCAAACACTTTAATATGTGTTAAAAATAAAGGAATAATAATGAATGCTCCTTCAGTTGTAGCAATAAATACTAAAACAAAAGAAATTTTTGAAGTTGGAGATAAAGCGAAACAAATGATAGGAAGAACTCCGCATACAGTAGAGGCAATTAGACCTCTTAAAAATGGAGTAATAGCAGATTATGAAATAACAGAAAAAATGTTAAGAGAATTTTATAAAATAGTTAATAGAGGAAAAACTTTATCAAGTCCAAGAGTTATAATCTGTGTTCCAGCAGGAGTAACACAAGTAGAAAAAAGAGCTGTAATGGATGTTACAAGAGAAGCTGGAGCAAGAGAAGCTTATTTAATAGAGGAGCCTATGGCAGCTTCAATAGGTATTGGATTAAATATATTTGAGCCAGAAGGAAATATGGTTGTTGATATTGGTGGAGGAACAACAGAAATTGGAGTTATTTCATTGGGTGGAATAGTAAAAACTTCATCATTAAAAATAGCAGGAGATAAATTTGATACATTAATTATAGATTATATTAGACAAAAACATAATTTATTTATTGGAGAAAAAACTGCAGAAGAGATAAAAATAGCAGTTGGAGCTGTGATTGATTTAGAAGAAGATATATTTATTGAAATAAGCGGAAGAAATGCACTAAGTGGGCTTCCTAAAAATGTAAAAGTTTATTCATCAGAAATAGCTGAAGCTTTAGAAGAAGCAATAGTACTTGTTATAGAGGAGATAAAAGGAATTTTAGAAAAAACACCTCCAGAGTTATCGTCTGATATAAAAAGAAAAGGAATCTATTTAGCAGGTGGAGGAGCACTTTTAAGAGGTGTGGATAAAAGAATATCTGAAAGTTTAAGCTTAGAAGTAACTATAGCTGAAGATCCTTTAAATGCTGTAGTAAATGGAATACAACAACTTTTAAAAGAGTTTGATAAGTATAAAAGAGTTTTAATATCACCTGAAAGCGATTATTAAAAATATTTATATGAAAATAATAACATTATTTTTATTAATATGTTCATTACTTAAAGCGGACTATCTTATCACAAATGGTGAGATAGCTCTTTTTTATGATAAGGAAAATAATATTTTAAAAGATGTAAAAACTATAGAAAAAACTATTTTATCTAATTTTCAAATAAATTTATTAAAAGATTATAAAATATACGAAGCTAAAAATTATTATGTAGAAAATCATTATGTAAATGGAATAAATATTTTTTATTTAAAATATTTTATTGAAAATAAAGAGTTGGAAGTGTACATTTTATTGTCAAACAAAAATAAAAATAACATATATATTTATACTAAATTTGATAATCTAGATTGGAAAACTCCGTTTAAATTAGTGTACAAATTTTCTCCTATTAATCTAGATTCAAATATACAAAACAAAAATGATTACTATAAATATGATAGCTTAAATATTTTGAAAGATAAAAATTCAGAATTATTTGTTTCAACAGAAAATGATTTTCAAAATTTTAAAATGAAAATAGTGGATACTGAACTAAAAAAAGAATTAAATGAAAGGTTATATTTAGTAAAAAATATAACACCTAATTTAAAAGATGATATTTTAAAAATTAGTTTAAAAAAAGATATACCTGAATTTGACAACTTTGATTTTAATAAAATATTATCAAATGAAATATTATTTTGGAAAAATTTTGATAAAAGATATGAAAATTTACGAAAAAATGTAATTAATCAAATTAAAAAATTTTCTATTATTTCAACGAATAATTTTGCTAAAAATAGAATGAGAGTAGATATAAGTAGAATTAATTATATGAATGAATTAAAAATTAAATATTTGAACTATTTATTAAATAAAGAAAAAAATATAAAATTCGATTTTTTTAAAGAGGATAAACTTCAAAATATATATACATATTATTATTATTTGAAAATTTTAACAGTAAAAAATAATTTCATTATTCAAAATAAAGTTAAAGTTTTTGAAGATATTTTAAAAATGTATGAAAGTATTTTAAATGAAGAGGGGCAATGGTTAGATAATTCAGTTATTTTTTATAATTTTTTAATAGAACTAAAAAATCAAAATATTCTATTTGAAAATACTAAAGATTTAGAGAGTATCAAAAATATTATTCAGAAAAAAGTAAAAAAAGAGATATTTGATAGTTCAGATAGATTAAAGAGTTATGAATATATAAAATATATTGAAATCCTAACAGATATCGAACAAAAAATAAGATTAAAAGAATTGCAAAAAGAGCTAAAAAACTCTTCTAACCTATTAAAAACTAACTCAAACATTGATATATCTGCAAATTTAAATTTAGCATTATTATTATATAAAAATAATTATGTGGTAGAAAGTGATAAAATATTCTATAATATAGATTATTTCATTAATAATAAAAATGTAACTAATAATTTGAATTTAGAAGAAACTTTTTTATATTTATTAAATATTCATTACAGGGGATTAATATGACAATTAGAATAAAAGAACAAATTGAATCAATACTTCTATTAGGTGGAGATGAAATTAAAATAAAAGATTTAAGCACTTTTTTTTCAATATCAGTAGAAAAAGTATTAGACATTTTAGAAGATTTAAAAAAAGAACGTTTTAATACAGGAATAAATATAGAAATAGATCAAGAAATAGTTCATTTAATCACAAACCCTAGATGTGGTGAAATTGTGAATATGTATTTTAAACAAGATGTAAAACCTAAAAAATTATCAAATGCAGGATTAGAAACATTATCAATAATTGCATATCGTCAACCTGTAACTAAAAGTGAAATAGAAGCAGTAAGAGGAGTTTCAACAGATAGAGTAATTCAAACTCTTGAAGATAGAAAATTTGTACGTGTTTGTGGAAAAAGAGAATCAATAGGGAAACCTAATTTATACGAAGTAACAGATAAATTTTTAGGATATTTAGGAGTTTCAACAGTAAATGAATTACCACAATATGAAATAATGAAGGAGAAATTAAATGGAACCGATGAGAATAAATAAGTATTTGGCTCAAAATGGATATGCATCAAGAAGAGAGATTGATAAATTAGTTGAAAATGGTGATATAAAAGTAAATGGAAAAGATACAGCACCAGGTCAGAAAGTAACTGATGATGATAAAATATATATCAAAGGTAAGCTTTTTGAAAAAGTAAAATCTGAAGATAAAGTTTATTACTTATTACATAAGCCAAAAGGTGTTTTAAGTGCTTCGAAAGATGATAGAGGAAGAAAAACAGTTGTTGATTTTATTGATACAAAAGAAAGATTATATCCAATTGGAAGACTAGATTCAGATACAGAAGGAGCTATTATTTTAACAAATGATGGAGATGTTTTCAATAGAGTAATACATCCAAAAGGTGAAATATACAAAGAATATTTTGCAATATTAAAAGGTGAGATAAGAGATAAAGATCTTTCAAGAGTTGCAAAAGGAGTTTTACTTGAAGATGGACAAACATTACCAGCTAAAACTAAAATATTAAAAAGAGCTCAAGGTAGAAGTGAAGTTATCATTGCTATTAGAGAAGGCAAAAATCGTCAAATAAGAAGAATGTTTGATGCTGTAAAACATCCAGTAGTTTATTTAAGAAGAGATGCTATTGGAAAAATAAATTTAGCAGACTTAGAAGTAGGAAAATATAGAAAATTAACAGGTCACGAAATAAAATATTTAAAATCACTATAGAAATACAGGAGGAAGATGCATGGCTTTAACAAAAGAAGAGGTTCTAAATGTAGCTAAATTAGCAAGATTAGAATTTAAGGAAGAGGAAATTGTAAGATTCCAAGCAGATTTAAATAATATCTTAAACTATATAGATGTATTAGGAGAAGTAGATACAGATGACATTGAGCCTTTAGTACAAGTTCATGAAACTGGAGTGAAATTAAGAGAAGATGTTATAAAAGAATCATTAACATCAGAAGAGGCTATGAAAAATGCCCCTGCTTCAGAAGATGGAGCATTAATAGTACCAAAAGTAATTGGAGAATAATTAAATGGAGGATTTATCTGTGAAAAAAATATATGAATTAACAGCTTTTGAAATAAAA
>JBOFLW010000134.1:0-2366 GCA_051658065.1 Cetobacterium sp. | reverse complement strand
GGTTCTTTCCATGGTTAGTTGGTTAGAGCATATTTATTTTGCTCGCACCATAGTAGTTTTCTCTTCAAAGTTTCAAAAGATGCTTTTCCATACATTGTTCTTTTTAAAGTTTTTAGTTTATTTACACTTCCTTCAGCTAATCCATTTGTAAATCTATAAGTAATAGCATTTTCTATAGCTGTTTTATCTCTTCTTATTCCAGTGATGAAACTATTCAATTCCTTAAAATTTAATTTAGACGCTTCTTCTAGCCAAATATTAAATTTGTTTAAATCTTTCTCTTGAAATAATTCTTTGAATTCTTTTACTAAATTTAATATCTTTGGAATCCATTCATACTTTTTTGTAATTTTTTCATATAGTTCAGAGGAAAAATCAATTATTTTATTTATTGGTTTATATAATAGACTTATTATTTTACTAATTTTTATTTTTATAGTAGACTTTTTATTTTTTAACCCTTGATTCTCATAAGCTTCTTTAATTATCTGTGGAAAATAATATCTAAAAGTTCTAAAAGATTGATTATATCCTCTTTCTTTTAAAATATTATAAATATATTCTTTTTTTTCATTTTTATTGAAAAGTTCTATAATATCTAATTTAAAAGAGTCAATTAACCTTATCCTATTCTGATTTTTATTTTCAAAAGTTATGCCACTGTTAATATAAGAGGTAACAGTTCTAAAATCAAGCTTAAATTCTCTCGCAATAGATGATTTTTTGGCTCCATTCTTATACATTTTTTTTACTTCATTTATTAATGCTTGTTTTTTTCCTTGTTTTTCTAAATGAATTTCATTATTTTTAAATTGAAGTTTTGTAAATTCTTCTTTAGTAATTTCTAAATATTTTCTTATTGTTCTATATTGAAGACTAAATATTTTTCCAATAGAACTGTAATTATTTCCATCATCATAAAGTTTTTTAACTTTCTCAATTAATTCCCACTTATTATCATATTTATATTTTGTTTTTATTAACTTTTCATCAACTAGGATTTTTCCGTCACAAAAAACTCCTTCTATTTCTATTAGTTTAGGAAGTTTTCTTACTAAATATTCCTTTAAATAATCACATAAATTTTTGATTAAATGAAAATAGTCACTTATTTGTAAAGCATCAGGATGACTTTGAGAAATCGCTTTGGCATAAGTTTGACTTCCATCTCTATTAAAAAATCTAATATTTTTAAATTTTTTAAGCCATTCACTAACTGCTTCAACCTCTCTAGATTCTATTAGATCAACTACTTTTCTAGTCTCCATATCAATTAAGATAGTTCCATAAGTATGCCTTTTTTTTAATGCAAAATCATCAATACATACAATTTTAGGCTTAGAATAATCAACATTTACACTACATTTTTTTTAAGATGTTGTATATAGTACTTTTACCTACATTGACAACATTTTTTCTCAGTATACTACTCGCATCAATAGAGCTTACTCTCATAGATAAATCTACAATATACTTTACTAATCTCTTTGATTTTTTAGATTTGAACTCAATACAATTAAAACTTTCTGAAAAAGTTTTTTTAGAACATTCTTGATTTTCACAAATAAATTTTTTATTTTTTATCACAATAACAACTTTTTTATCTTGAATTGGAAGATCTTGAAAGCTACGCATGTAATATGAATGTAGTTTTTTAGACTTTTTAGAGCAATAAGGACATTCCACTAAAGTTCTATTAGAAACCACAGTTATATAAATTGTATCCTCTATCACTTCATGTTTTAAATACTCTAAATTATCGTCTAAAAATTTTACCATATTATTCATATTAAAGATCTCCCTAAAATTATTTTTAGATCATTATATCATATATTTTTATTAAAACCAACTAACCATGGAAAGAACCAAAAAACTCTTGCCGTTTACAACTCTTTTATATTTTTTTCATTTTTGTTATGTGGAACTTTAGAATCGTATTTTCTTAAATAATCTATATAGTTTTCTTTCACGTAAATAATTTTCATAGAACCTCTTTTATTTTTTAATTAAAAAGGCTAGAAATTAATCTAGCCCTTTTACTTTTTTAACTCCTCGTTTATTAGCTTACGCAATTAGGTAGAGGTTCACACGCTTTTTATTAAGTATATTATACTATATAAGATTTAAAAATTCAATAAGAGTTATAGATTAATATAGTTTAAGAGATACAGTTGAGATGAATGCTCCAACGTATGATACGTTAAGAGAAAGGTAGTCTGTGATGTCATATCCAACACCAAGGTTTGCTCCTATTATGTAATCTCCACCAATATTTGTATTAAATTTAGATTTTTTAATAACTTCACCAGTTTCGTTGTCATAGATGTAGTTTTCTTTCTCATATCCTTTAACTACTCCAACACCCA
>JBOFLW010000133.1:0-1099 GCA_051658065.1 Cetobacterium sp. | reverse complement strand
TTAAAAGGATATTAATTTTAGATGGAACTGTAGATATTATGTTTGGTATAGCTGTAACTTTAACAATGTATCTAAATCAAAAGATATTTTTATATATAATTTTTGGATATATTTTTATAACTTCAGTGTTAACAATTTTATTTGGATTGGCTTCTAAATATTCTTATAAACTAGAAAATGAGAAAATAGAGAATGAAAAAGAGACAACTTTAACTTAAAGTTGTCTCTTTTATTATTTGTTTTTGATATTAAAATTGTCAATTTTTTTATAAAGCATTATAGCGGCACTATTTAATAGTTTATCTTTTATGAAATCATTTGTTGGATTTTCAAAATAATCTGTAGCAATCAATGTAGCCAATCCATGTCCAACAAACCAACAATCTAAAAAGAGTTCGTATTTGAATTCTGTTGGAAGATTTTCAAAACGTTCATCTTTTTCCATTTCAACTCTCATTAAATCTCTGAATTTTTTTAATAAATTAGCATAAGAGTTATCTCTAAGAAATATAGATTTAAAAAGTTGTTTTTCTTCTTTAGCAAATCTACAGAGTCCAATTCCACTATTAAGAAAAACCATATTTGTTTCAGGTCTTACAACATATTCTAAAAATATTTTTTTGGCTCTTTCTATAAGCTCCATTTTAAGTTCATCCATAGATGAGTAACAGCTGTAAATAGGAGCTGGTGAGCAATTTAACGCTTTAGCTAAATTTCTTGCAGTTATTTCATCTAATCCGTATTTTTCAAACATTTCGAAAGCTTTAGCATGTATTTGCTCTCTTTTAAAAATTGCTTTTTTTGGCATGCGCCCTCCTAAAAATTAAAACTTCTTTACGAAGTTGACACCTATACTAGATATTTCTTTTTCGTATTTTATATTTTCAACAGTTTTAGAGTCATAGAAATAATGATTGAATGCTACTGTCCATTCTGTTGTTTCATTTGGTTTATATTTGATTCCAGTTCCAACCATAGATGAATCTAGAGCATATTCAGTTGCGGCAAAACTCTTATCAGGTGCTCCAGTATCTGCATAATTAAATCCAACAAGCCAAGCAAATTGATTATTTAACCAATATTCAGAACCTAAAGAAAT
>JBOFLW010000132.1:0-7238 GCA_051658065.1 Cetobacterium sp. | reverse complement strand
TTTTCTTTTATTTTTTTTATAAAATGAATAAAAAAGGTTTGACATATTTTCAAAAAAGGTGTATATTATCTTTAAGAACAAATTTGTAACAATTACAAAAAAGTAATAAAAACAAAATAGATGAATTTAAATATAAAATAAAAAAACCAGGGAGGAATAAAAATGTCAAAAGTAAAATGTACTGTATGTGGAGAAGTTTTTGAGAAAGCTGTAGGAGCTTGTCCTTTATGTAAAGTAGGATTAGATAAATGTGTAGATTTCAACGAAACTGAAGGAAAAGTTTGGGCAACTGAGCACAAAGTTGGAGAGGGATTAGCTTGTGGAGATGAAGAAATTATTGAAGGATTAAGAGCTAACTTCAACGGTGAGTGTATGGAAGTTGGAATGTATTTAGCAATGGCTAGAGTAGCAGATAGAGAGGGTTACCCAGAAGTGGCAGAAGCTTACACAAGAATAGCTTTTGAAGAAGCTGGACATGCTGCAAGATTTGCTGAGTTATTAGGAGAGGTTGTAACTGATTCTACTAAAGAAAACTTAAGCAGAAGAGTAGAAGCTGAGTATGGAGCAACTTCAGGAAAGTTTGAACTTGCAAAAAGAGCAAAGCAATTAGGATTAGATGCAGTTCATGATTCAGTTCACGAAATGGCAAAAGATGAAGCTAGACATGGAAGAGCTTTCTTAGGTTTATTAGAGAGACATTTCCAAAAATAATAGATTAAAAAGTAGAGTGCTTGACTAGTTCAAGCACTCTTTTTCGTTTATTGAAGTTTTGATTATATTATGATATTATTAAAGTATTATAAAAGGTAAAGGAGAGAAATTTGGGTAAAATAATTTATGTAACTGGCGGAGCAAGAAGTGGTAAAAGTTATTTTGCTGAAAAAAAAGTACTTCAAACAAATAAAGATAAAATTTATATAGCAACGGCGATTGCTTTTGATGAAGAGATGAAGAATAGAGTTTCTTTTCATAAAATTCAAAGAGGAGAAGGATGGAAAACAATAGAATCCTATAAAAATATTCCTGAAAAATTAGAAAGTTATAAAATGTCAGAATCAGTTGTGCTATTAGATTGTTTAACAAATTTTGTAACAAATAATATGATTTTAGATAGAGATATAGATTGGGATAATATATCTCAAAATGATTTGGTTAAATTAGAAGAAGAGATAAAAAAAGAGCTTCAAAGATTGATAGATCTTATAAAAAAAAGTTTATTAGATATAGTTATTGTTTCAAATGAAGTGGGAATGGGTTTAGTACCTGAATATCCTCTGGGAAGATATTTTAGAGATATAGCAGGAAGAATGAATCAATTAGTTGCAAAAGAGAGCCATGAAGCATATTTAATAGTTTCTGGATTAGAATTAAAATTAAAGTAAAAACGGAGGAGAAATGAACGGATTAGCATTATTATTTAAATTTATGACAAGATTACCATTTCCAGGAGGAAATAGATTTGATTCAAAAGCTTTAGGTAGCTCAATGAAATGGTTTCCAATTGTTGGATTAGTTATAGGAATTATAAACTTAGGAATTGGAACAATTTTAGAAACGATTATACCATCTCCTATACTAATTGGAATAATTTTAGTAACTACAGATGTTATTATAACAGGTGGATTACATTTAGATGGTTTAGCAGATACATTTGATGGAATATTTAGTTATAGAAGTAAGCAAAAAATGTTAGAAATAATGAAAGATTCTAGAGTTGGTACAAATGGTGTTTTAGTTTTAGTGCTTTATTTTATATTTAAAATAGCATTTTTAGTTGAAGTGTCAGAAACATTTGGAATTAGTCAAGGGCTAGTTATGTTAATGGTTCCTATTTTCTCTAGAATAAACGGAGTTATAAATTGTGCTTTTGAACCGTATGCAAGACCAACAGGAATGGGAAAAACATTTGTTCAAAATACAAATAAAAATGGTGTTTTAATAGCATATTCAACAGTTACATTGATATTATTTGCTATTTCAAAAAATTATAATCTTACATTTCAAACGTTATTTTTAGTTTTAAATATATTAGGAATAACAGGGTTTTTATTTGGAAAGTTAATGACAAGAAAGATTGGTGGAATAACAGGAGATACATTGGGAGCTTTACTTGAATTATCTTCAGTGCTATCATTAGTATTGCTTTATCTCTTTTTATAATCACTAGGAGGTATGAATGGGACAAATTATTTTGGTTAGACATGGAGAATCTGAACTTAATGTAAAAGGTGTTTATTATGGATCTCTCAATCCTGGATTAACAGAAAAAGGAAAAGAGCAAGCTAAAAATACAAGAAACATATTAAAAAATATTGATTATCACAAAATCTATGCAAGTGATTTAAGGAGAGCTTTTCATACTGCTGAAATAGTTAATACAAAAGATTTAGAAATATTGATTGATAAGGATATAAGAGAGTTAAATTTTGGAATTTTTGAAGGTCACACTTATGAAGAGATAAAAAATAAATATCCAAAAGAGTTAGAAGAAAGTCAAAAAAATTGGGAAAATTATAATTATATTAATGGAGAAAGTGTTTTTGAACTTCAAAGAAGAGCAATTAACTTTATAAATAATAATATTAATCTTAATGAAAATACAGTGTTAGTAACTCATTGGGGAGTCATAAATACAATATTAAGTCACTATTTTTCAAATGAATTGGATAGCTATTGGAAATTTAGTGTAAAAAATGCAGGAGTTGTAATTATTGAATTTAGTGATGGATATCCAATATTAAAAGGGTTGAATATAGGAGCATAAATGAAAAGAATAGAGATGATTCGAAAAAAAATTCAATCTGTAGATAAAGATTCAATGGAAGGTTGTAAATTAGTTTTAAAAACAAGAATGAAGCCTGAAAAAAGTTTAGGTATATTAGAGGAGTTAGCTATAAAAGTAGCTGGTATTACAGGAAAAATTTTTAATTCTTTAGACAAAGGTTGTCATTTTATAGCATCTTCTGATAACGGCGTTATTGAAGAGGGAGTTTCGTCTTGTCCTTTAGAATATACAAGAATAGTTTCAGAGGCTATGCTAAATTCATTTGCAGCTATAGGTATATTGTGTAAAAGTTTAAAAATACCATTAAATTTAATAGATATAGGTATCAAAGGTGATATATTTAGAGAATATGAAAATTTTTATGTAAAAAAAATAGCATATGGTACTAAAAATTTTGTAAAAGAACCAGCAATGAGTTTAGATGAGGTTATTAAAGCTATTCAAGTTGGAATAGAGATGATTGAAGAAAAAAAAGAATATGATTTTTTTTCAAACGGTGAGATGGGAATTTGCAATACAACAACAAGCTCAGCTATTTTATTTGCGTTAACAAAAAAAGATATAAATAGTGTTGTAGGAAGTGGAGCAGGACTTTCAAAGAGAGAGTTAGAACATAAAAAAAATATTATAAAAACTTCAGTTCAAAAATATGAATTATTTGATAAAAATCCTGTTGAAATATTAAGAACTGTAGGTGGTTTAGATATTGCTTGTATGGTTGGATTATATTTAGGTTCTGCAATTCAAAAAAAACCAATGTTAATAGATGGATTTATCTCTGCAGTAGCAGCATTAGTAGCAATTAAGATTGAACCTAAGGTAAAAGATTATTTAATTGCTACACATATGAGTGAAGAACCAGGGATGAAGATAGCAATGGAAGAGTTGGGTTTAAAAACATTTTTACAAATGGAGATGCGTTTAGGAGAAGGAACAGGAGCAATTTTAGCGTATCCTATTTTAAAAGCAGCGGTAGAGATTCCAAAAGCTATGAAAACTAAAGATGAAATTTATAAACTTTTTCAATAAAAAGTAATGAGGGGTGGTTCTCTTGGAAAAAGAACAGATGCAAGGACACCGAAAGAGATTACGAGAAAAATATTTAAAAATAGGTTATAAAGGTTTAGAAGATTATGAAATACTAGAGTTAGCTTTAACATACTCAATAAAATTAAAGGATTGTAAAGGAATAGCAAAAAATTTATTAATCAAATTTAAAACAATTGAAAAGATTTTAAAAGCTGATATTAATGATTTGAAAGAAGTAGAGGGAGTTGGAAATGAAACTGCTCTCTATCTCAAAATGATAGGGGATTTAATGTCAAATAACTATTTTAAATCAGTAAAAACAGCAGATTTTAAAACTTTAAAGGGAAAAACAGATTTGATAAATTATTTAAAAGATGATGTAGGATCATTGAAAAACGAAGAGTTTAAAGTAGTTTATTTAAGTACAGATAATAAAGTAGTTTCAGATGAAACCCTTTTTAAAGGAACAATCGATAGAAGTGCTGTTTATCCAAGAAAAATAATGGAACAAGCTATTCAAAATCGAGCTAAGGGAATTATATTTGCACATAATCATCCAAGTGGAAATTTAACACCTTCAAAAAAAGATATAGAACTAACATTGGAGATGCAAGAACTATTTGAAAAAGTTGACATAAAGTTACTTGATCATATAATAGTTAGTGATGAATCATATTTTAGTTTTTATGAAAATGGATTAATTGAATATTACTAAAAAATTGACCCTCTTAATTTTAAGAGGGTTTTTTCAAAGGAGGAGAATTGTTAGATAAAATAATTATAAAAGGTGCAAGAGAACATAATTTAAAAAATTTAGATATAGAGATTCCAAAATATAAATTTGTTGTTATTACTGGAGTGAGTGGAAGTGGAAAATCTTCTCTTGCTTTTGATACAATATATTCAGAAGGTCAAAGAAGATATGTAGAGAGTTTATCAGCATATGCAAGACAATTTATAGGGCAGATGAAAAAACCAGAGTTAGATAGTATAGAAGGATTAGCACCAGCAATATCGATTGAACAAAAGACTACCAATAAAAATCCACGATCAACAGTAGGGACAGTTACTGAGATATATGATTATATGAGATTACTATTTGCTCATATAGGAAAAGCTCATTGTCCAAAGTGTGGAAAATTAGTTGAAAGACAAAGTGTAGATGAAATAATAGAAAATATATATGAAAAATTTCAAAATGAAGATAAACTAATATTATTAAGCCCTATTATAAAAGATAAAAAAGGAACTCATAAAAATATATTTTTGAATTTAGTTAAAAAAGGATTTGTTAGAGCGAGAGTTGATGGAGAAATACTCTACATTGAAGAAGAGATAAATTTAGATAAAAATAAAAAACATAGCATTGAAGTTGTGGTAGATAGAATTGTAGTGAATAAAGAGGAAAAAGAGTTTAAATCTAGATTAGCCGAAAGTATCGAGGTAGCTATAGAACTGTCTGAAGGAAAAGTAATTATAAATTCATCAAATGGAGATCAAATATATAGTGAAAATTTTTCTTGTTCAACTCATGAAGATGTTAGTATTCCAGATTTAAATCCAAGACTTTTTTCTTTTAATGCTCCTTTTGGTGCTTGCCCAGAATGTAAGGGTATTGGAAAAAAATTAGAGATAGATGAAGCTAGATTGATAGAAAATGAAGAGTTATCTATTTTAAAAGGTGGAATCTATATTCCAGGAGCAGCAACAGCTAAAAAAGGATACACTTGGACAATATTTGAAGCAATGGCTAAAAAATACAATATTAATTTAGAAAAACCAGTAAAAGAATTAAGTGAACAAGAAATAGATATAATATTTTATGGAAATAAAGGTGAAAAATTTAGAGTCGATTATGAATCTAAAGATTTTAGTTTTCATGGAGATAAAGATTTTGAAGGCATAGTGAAAAATTTAGAAAGAAGATATAAAGAATCTTTCTCTGAAAGTTCAAGAGAAGAGATAGAAAATAGGTTTATGATTGAAAAAATTTGTAAAGTATGTAATGGAAAAAGATTGAAACCAGAAGTTTTAGCAGTAACTGTTTTTAGTAAAAATATTATAGATATAACTGAATTAAGTATTAAAAATGCACTTCAATTTTTTGAAAAAATAGAACTAACAGAAAAAGAGGAAAAAATAGCATCTGAAATATTAAAAGAGATAAAAGAAAGATTATTATTTATGATAAATGTAGGTTTAGATTATCTTAGCCTTTCAAGAGAAACAAAAACATTATCAGGAGGAGAATCACAAAGAATCAGATTAGCAACACAAATAGGTTCAGGATTAACTGGTGTTTTATATGTTTTAGATGAGCCAAGTATAGGACTACATCAAAGAGATAATGATAAGCTTCTTTCAACACTTAATCGTTTAAAAGAGTTAGGAAATACGTTAATAGTTGTAGAGCATGATGAAGATACGATGCATCAAGCAGATTATATATTAGATATGGGACCAGGGGCTGGAGAGTTTGGTGGAGAAGTTGTTGGGAGTGGAACTCCAGAAGAGTTGATGTTGAATGAAAAATCTATGACAGGAAAATACTTAAAAGGAGATATAACTATCCCAGTACCGATAGAAAGAAGAACATTTGAAAAGTATATAACTTTAAAAGGAGCAAAAGGTAATAACTTAAAAAATATTGATATAGATATTCCAATAGGAGTTTTAACTGTTGTAACTGGAGTAAGTGGAAGTGGAAAATCAACTCTGATAAATCAAACACTTTATCCAATATTATTTAACAAATTAAATAAAGGTAAGTTATATCCATTAAAATACGACTCAATAGAAGGTATAGACAGTTTAGAAAAAGTTATAGATATAGACCAAAGCCCAATTGGAAGAACACCTCGTTCAAACCCAGCAACATATACAAAATTATTTGATGATATTAGAGATATATTCTCAGAAACAAAGGATGCAAGATCAAAAGGTTACACAAAAGGACGTTTTTCTTTCAATGTAAAAGGTGGAAGATGTGAGGCTTGCCAAGGAGCAGGAATTATAAAAATAGAGATGAATTTTTTACCAGATGTTTATGTAGAGTGCGAGGTATGTAAAGGAAAAAGATACAACAAAGAAACGTTGGAAGTTTATTATAAAGGTAAAAATATCTCAGATGTTTTAGAAATGAGTGTAAGAGAAGCTTATGAATATTTCCAAAGTATACCTTCTTTAGAAAGAAAATTAAAAGTCTTAATTGATGTTGGATTAGATTACATAAAGCTAGGTCAACCTGCAACAACATTATCAGGAGGAGAAGCACAAAGAATTAAACTTTCTAGTGAACTATCAAAAATATCAAAAGGAAAAACTATCTATATACTTGATGAACCAACAACAGGATTACATTTTGAAGATATAAGAAAACTTTTAGAAGTTATAAATAGATTAGTAGAAAAAGGAAATACAGTTA
>JBOFLW010000131.1:0-1107 GCA_051658065.1 Cetobacterium sp. | reverse complement strand
ATTACACAACTGGGGAAAAGGAGCTGTTGTCCATAGTGGAAACACTAAAGGAGTTCCGCAACATCCTACTAGGTCAGAAGATAATTGTCCACACTGACCACAAAAACATCCTATATGGCAATCTCACGAATGACAGAATTATTCGTTGGAGACTACTCCTAGAGGAGTACGGCGCAGAGTACCACCACATTAAGGGTGAGGAAAATGTCGTAGCCGATGCCTTATCAAGGATAGACATAGAGTCAGATGAGGTCTCCACAGAACCGGGAAAAGAAGTCGCCCTCTGTATGAGTACCCTGACCCGCGATGAATCAACAGAGCTGCCAGACAGTGCTGACATCTCAGGCATGGCCACCTGCTTTGCAGGGTCTGATGAAGTTGCATTCGAAAGGTTCCCAATGAAGCCAGCTCTTATCGCGCAAGAACAAAAGAAGGACAAGAAGATCACAAAGAACTTCAACTCCAACAAGCAGGAGTTTAAAATCAAACGAGTAGAGGGACACAACCTCCTCACCCATCAAGGCAAGATTGTGATACCAGACTCCCTACAAGGTAGAGTCATAGCATGGTACCATAAATATCTAGCACATCCAGGAGAAACTCGTATGGAAGCGACCCTAAGGACGCTATACACGTGGCCTGGCATGAGAAGCCAGATAGTGTATCACACTCGTAAGTGCAAACAGTGCCAATTGGACAAAGGAACCTCCAAGAAATACGGCCATTTGCCACCAAAGGACATTGAGATGTCTGTGCCTTGGAATAGAGTCAACGTAGACCTAATCGGTCCATGGAGTGTCAAAACGCCCAAAGGAACCCGTACGTTGCGAGCTCTCACCATCATCGACCCAGCAACAGGATGGTTCGAAATGAAGGAAATAGGAGCTCCTGACTCAGCCACAACTATTGCAGCCATGGACGATGTCTGGTTCAGTAGATATCCCCGTCCCCAAATAATAGGGTTCGATGGTGGAGGCGAGTTCAAAAGTGTCTTTGAAGAGACCATTGCCAATTACGGATTAGAGAAGCACACAACGACTTCCCACAATCCTCAGGCAAATGGAATCATCGAACGAGTCCATCAAACCTTAACGGACATGCTCAGAA
>JBOFLW010000130.1:0-1711 GCA_051658065.1 Cetobacterium sp. | reverse complement strand
TGAGATACTTTTTTTCCAAAACATAGATTTTTTTATAGAATCTAAAAGAACTTCAATATCACTTAAAAAAACTTCACCAATATTTCCGATTCTAAAACTTTCCTCTTTAGTTAATTTACCTGGATAGATAACGAAACCATATTTTTTTAATTCTGAATAGAAAGTTTCAAATTTATAGTTTTCATGCTCAGGAGCATAAAAAGTAGTTATTATAGGAGATTGTTTTTGGAGAGATATGATGGTTTTGAATCCAAGTTCCTCCATACCTTCAACTAGACGAGATTGATTCTGTCGATATCTTTCTTCTCTAAATTTCACCCCACCTTCAACTTGAAGCTCTAAAAGTGCTTGATAAAAAGCTCTAACAACATGAGTTGGAGATGTAAATCTCCATTTTCCTTCACCACTTTCCATAACACTCCATTGGTCAAAAATATCAAGTGAATGTGAACGAGACTTTCCAGCACATTTTAAAAGTTCTGATTTTTTAGCTATTATAAAGCCAAATCCAGGTACTCCTTGTATACACTTATTTGATGAACTAATTAAAAAATCAATTTCATAATCATGTATATTAAAATGAATCCCACCAAAACTAGACATAGCATCCACAATAAAAATTTTATTGTACTTTTTTACAATTTTACCAATCTCTTTAATATTATTTAAAATTCCAGATGTAGTTTCACAGTGGACAACAGAAACATGAGTGATAGTATTGTCTTTTTTTAAAATATTTTCTAATTCTAGAAGATTAAAACTTTCAGTTTGATCTATTTTGTAGATATCATTTTTAATTCGAGCAGTTTCACATATAGTTTTCATTCTATCACCATAAGCACCATTTGAAAGTATCAGTATTTTTTCAGAATCTCCAATAGTAGATGTTAGAACAGCTTCAACAGAGAAAGTTCCACTTCCTTGCATAGGAATCATAGTGTATTCTTCATTTGCTTCAGCAATCTCTAAAACTCTACGTCTCATATCTTGAACTAAGAAGTTGTATTCGCTATCCCAAGTACACCAGTCTTTAAGCATTGCTGATTTAACACTAGAAGATGTAGAAAGAGGACCTGGTGTTAATAATATGTATGGTCTATCAAGAGTATTTTTATTAGTCATTTTTAGAGTTCACCTCAGAGTTCATTCTAATATTTATAACATCTATAATGTGTGGAAGATATCCAACTTCATCTACAACATAATCAGCACCAGCAGAGTATAATCTTTGAGCTGTTTCAGTCATCAATACTTTCAGCTTTGATGGGCTCATATTTTGAACTTCCTCTTTAGAAAGCCCAAGCTCACTACCACCTTTTAAAATTCCCACACACCAAACACCAGCATTTTTACCCTCTTTCATATCAACAGTAGTATCACCAATCTTAATAATAGAGTTTCTATCTGGAATAGCTAGAGTTATCATATTTTGATAAATCATATATGGAGAAGGTCTTCCAGCAGGAACCTCTGTAGATGTAATTCTAAAATCAGGAGAATAACCAAAAGTTTTAGCTTTAGGAGCTACAATATCTAGCATCTCTTTTGTATATCCAGTTGTACTTCCTATTTTTAATCCTCTATCTCTTAACTCTTTTTGCAGTTGAAGCATACCAGGAACAGGCTCAGCAAAATTTTCTAAAGATTCGAATAAAACCTCTTCAAATCTAGAGTATAAATTATTTATATCATCATCGTTATAATCTCTTCC
>JBOFLW010000129.1:0-2596 GCA_051658065.1 Cetobacterium sp. | reverse complement strand
TCTCAAAATATTCAAAACTTTATTAAAAAAGAAGATATATTTTTCAAACCACTTCTTTACTCTGAGTTTTAAAATCTATGGTTGAAATATTCAATTAAATTATGATATAATCATATTAATTACACAATATGTTCTAGGAGGGATTAAATTGGTTAGAAAATTAAAAGGTCCAAAAACTGGAGGAAACTCTCAATCTGATATTTTAAGACAAGCTCAAGCTATGCAACAAGAGATGCTTGCTGTTCAAGATTCATTAAAAGGAAAAGAAGTTGAAGCTTCTGTTGGTGGCGGAGCTGTTGTTGTTAGAGCTAACGGACAAAAAGATATCGTTTCTATAAAAATTTCTGAAGAAACTATTAAAGATGCTATCGAAGATAAAGAGATGCTAGAAGACTTAGTTCTTTCTGCTGTTACTGAAGCTATGAGACAAGCTGATGAGTTAGCTGAAAAAGAGATGTCTGCTGTTACTGGTGGAATAAACATCCCTGGATTATTCTAATTTTAAATTTTAAGCACTAATACTTATTGTATTGGTGCTTTTTTTTAATCTCAATTTGTGTTATAATTATTTTAAAATACTTTGATTATAGGTGGGTTTTTAATGGAAAATAACAAATACAAAAAGTATGGATTAATACTTTACTACTTGCTTAAAATCATTTCTAAAACAATGAAAATAGAGGTCATTAAAAGTCCTGAAATTATAGACAATGAATCTTATGTTTGTGGATTTTGGCATAATAAGCTTATTGGAGCTTGTTTAAGTTTTTTAGATTTTTCTAATAAAAAAGCGGTTTTAGCAAGTCCATCTAAAGATGGTGAATTAATTTCTATTCCTTGTGAAAAAATGGGATTCACTGTAGTTAGAGGCTCTTCTGGAAAAGATTCTATAAAATCTGTTTTAAAATTAATAAAACTTGTAAAATCTGGTTATAGTGCTGGAACTCCATTGGATGGTCCTAAAGGTCCTGTTTATAAAGTTAAACCAGGAATGCTATATCTAGCTCAAAAATCTGGAAAAGCACTTATTCCTGTAGGAGTGGCTTTTAGTAATAAATGGATTTTTGAAAAAGCTTGGGATAAATTTCAAATGCCAAAACCTTTTTCTAGAATGATTTGTGTTATGGGAGATCCTATATTTATTCCTGAGGATGCTAATCTTCAAGATTATTTAGAATTAGTTGAAAATTCTCTATCTTCTATGGATAGAATTGCTGAACAAAAATTAAATGAAAAAATAAACAGTTTTAAAGGAGATTAATATATGAGTAAAAATTTTTATGTAACTACACCGATATACTACGTTAATGGAGATCCACACGTTGGAAGTGCTTATACAACTATTGCAGCTGACATTTTAGCTAGATATAAAAAATCAAAAGGTTTTGATGTTTTCTTTTTAACTGGTACTGATGAGCATGGACAAAAAGTAGAAGAAGCAGCGAAAGTAAGAAACCTTACTCCACAAGCTTGGACAGACTCTATGGCTCCTAGATTTATTGATATGTGGAAAGCTCTTGATGTTAATTATACAGATTTTATAAGAACTACTGAGCCTAGACATAAAGATGCTGTTAAAAAAATAATTAAAACTGTTCATGATAAAGGTGATATTTACAAAGGTGAATACGAGGGTAAATATTGTGTTTCTTGTGAAACTTTTGTTCCTGAGAACCAAATTGTAAATGAAAAACACTGTCCTGATTGTGGTAAAGAGCTAACAACTGTTAAAGAGGAATCTTATTTCTTCAAAATGTCTAAATATCAAGATGCTTTACTACAACATATTGAAAATAATCCTGATTTTATATTACCACACTCTAGAAAAAATGAGGTTGTTTCATTTATAAAGCAAGGTCTTCAAGATCTTTCTATTTCCAGAAATACATTTGAATGGGGAATTCCTATTGAATTTGCTCCAGGACATATAACGTATGTTTGGTTTGATGCATTAACAAATTATTTAACTGCTGTTGGATATGAAAATAATTCTGATTTATTCTCTAAATTCTGGAATGATGGTGAAGTTGTACATCTTTTAGGAAAAGATATCCTTAGATTCCATGCTATTATCTGGCCTTGTATGTTGCTTTCTGCTGGAATTAAATTACCTAATAAAATTGTTGCTCACGGTTGGTGGACATCTGAAGGTGAAAAAATGTCTAAATCAAAAGGTAACGTTGTTGCTCCAATAGATGAAATTCAAAAATATGGAGTAGATGCTTTCAGATATTGTTTAATGAGAGAGGTTAATTTTGGAAATGATGGAGATTATTCAACACCTTCAATCGTTACAAGAATAAATTCAGATTTAGCTAATGATTTAGGAAACCTTCTTAATAGAACTCTTGGAATGTATGGAAAATATTTCAATGGTGTTATTGCTAAAGGGGAAGTTCTTGAAGAAGTTGATGAAACTGTTAAAGCTCTTTGGAACGATACTATATCTGCTGTAGATTACCATATTAATAGAGTTGAATTCTCTAAAGCTTTAGAAGCAATCTGGAAATTTATCTCTAGAATGAATAAATATGTTGATGAAACTGCTCCTTGGGTTCTTGCAAAAGATGAATCTAAAACAGAAAGATTAGCTACT
>JBOFLW010000128.1:0-9915 GCA_051658065.1 Cetobacterium sp. | reverse complement strand
TTTTATAAATTCCTGTTCCAAAGTTTAAATCTTTAAGTTTTTGTCCCATTATTACTTTTGTTGCTAAATCAATCACTGGAACTCCTGATATTTTAGCTATATAAGGAACTGTTCTTGAAGATCTTGGATTAACCTCTATTACATATAATTCATTTTCATATGCTATGAATTGAATATTCATCATACCTTTTATCTTTAACTCTTTTGCTATCTTTTTTGTAATCTCTTCTATTTTTTGCTCTGTTCCTTCATAAAGGTTTTGTGGTGGATATATTGTTATTGAATCTCCCGAGTGAACTCCTGCTCTTTCTAAATGCTCCATTACTCCAGGAATTAAAATATCCTCTCCATCACAAATTGCATCAACTTCAACCTCAATTCCATTTAAATATTTATCTATTAAAACTGGATTTTCAGGATCTCTTTCAAATGATGCTTTTAAATAATTAACAAGATTAAATTCATCATGACAAATTTCCATTCCTTGTCCACCTAAAACATAAGATGGTCTTACTAAAACTGGATACTGAACCTCTATCGCTATTTTCTTTCCAGCTTCAACATCCCAAACAGCTTTACCTTTTGGTCTCTTAATATCTAATTTTTCCATTATATCTTCGAATTTTTCTCTATCTTCTGCTGCATCTACCATCTCTGCAGAAGTTCCTAGTATTTTAACCCCTCTATCTCTCAAGTCATTAGCTAACTTTATTGCTGTTTGACCTCCAAATTGAATTATAACTCCTTCTGGATTTTCCTTATCAATTATATTCATAACATCTTCTGTTACTAAAGGTTCAAAATATAATCTATCTGCAGTTGAGAAATCTGTTGATACTGTTTCTGGGTTATTATTTATAATGATACTCTCTATTCCCATATTTCTTAATGTTTTAATTGAATGTACTGTACAATAGTCAAATTCTATTCCTTGACCTATTCTTATTGGTCCTGAACCTATAACTATTACTTTTTTATTATCAGTTACTTCAACTTCATCAAACTGATCATAAGTTGAATAGAAATATGATGAATCTGCTGCAAACTCTCCAGCACAAGTGTCAACCATTTTATAAACTGGCTTTATATTAAAGTCTCTTCTTCTTCTTCTTATATCTTGCTCTGTTACATTTAGTAATTGGGCAATTCCTTTATCTGAGAATCCTTTTTTCTTAACATTTTTTAAGTACTTTTCATCTAAATCTTTAAGTTCCATTTTCTTCATTATCTCTTCTTGTCTAACAAGCCACTCTAATTTTTCCATGAAGAACTTATCTATTCCAGTTAATTTTTGTAACTTATCTTTTACATATCCTCTTCTTAACATCTCTGCTAGTACAAATATTCTTTCGTCATCAGGTCTTACAACTATAGCTTTTAACTCTTCCATAGTCATTTTCTTAACTACTGGATGCTCTAAATTATATGTTCCAATCTCTAAAGATCTTAACCCTTTTAAGAAAGCAGCTTCGAAATTATTACCGATAGCCATAATTTCACCTGTTGCCATCATTTTTGTACCTAATCTTTTATTTGCTTTTTTAAATTTATCAAATGGCCATTTTGGGATTTTTACTACTATATAATCTAGTGCTGGTTCAAAACAAGCAAATGTTTTTCCAGTTACTTCATTTATAACTTCATCTAATGTATATCCTAAAGATAATCTAGTTGCAACTCTAGCTATTGGATACCCTGTAGCTTTTGATGCTAGTGCAGAAGATCTTGATACTCTTGGGTTAATCTCTATAATAGCATATTCGAAAGATTTTGGGTGTAGTGCAAACTGAACATTACATCCTCCAACTACTCCGATTTCATTTATTATTTTTAATGCTGATGTTCTTAACATCTGGTACTCTCTATCTGAAAGAGTTTGTGATGGTGCAACAACAATTGAATCTCCAGTATGAATTCCAACTGGATCTATATTTTCCATATTACAAACAGTTATACAGTTTCCATCTTTATCTCTAATTACTTCATATTCAACCTCTTTCCACCCTAAAATTGATTTCTCAATAAGTACTTGTCCTACTCTTGATAACTTCAATCCTTTTAATAGAATATCTTCTAACTCTTGAGGTGTATCAGCAATTCCCCCTCCAGTTCCACCTAAAGTATACGCAGGTCTTACTACAACTGGGTAACCAATCTCTTTAGCAACCTTAAATCCGTCCTCTAAGCTTTCAACTATCTTACTTTCAATTACAGGCTCACCAATTTTATCCATAGCCTCTCTAAATAACTTTCTATCTTCTCCTCTTTTGATAGAATCAACTGGCGTTCCGATAACTTTCACTCCATATTTCTCTAGGATTCCTTTATCGTTTAACTCAATTGCCATATTTAAAGCTGTTTGTCCACCCATTCCTGCTAGTATTGAATCTGGTCTTTCTTTTGCAATAACTTTCTCAACAAATTCTGCTGTTATTGGTTCAATATATATTCTATCTGCTACTGCTTTATCTGTCATTATAGTTGCTGGGTTTGAGTTTATTAATACAACTTCTATTCCCTCTTTTTTTAAAGTTTCACATGCTTGTGTTCCAGAGTAATCAAATTCTGCTGCTTGCCCTATTATTATTGGTCCAGATCCTATTACCAGTGTCTTTTTTATTGATTTATCTAACATTATATCCGCCTCCTGAAAATTCTACTAAAATAATCCCTAAAATCCTATCCCTCTATTACTTGTAAAAAATCATCAAATAAATACTCTGAATCAGCTGGACCTGGCCAAGCTTCTGGATGATATTGAACACAAAGTATTCTATGTTCTTCACTTCTCATTCCCTCTATTGAATTATCATTTAAATTTATATGAGTAACTTTCATTGAATCAGGTACTTTATCTACAACGTAGCCATGATTTTGAGAAGTTATGAATATTCTATTTTTTTCTAAATCTTTAACAGGATGATTACATCCTCTATGTCCATATTTTAATTTTGTCGTAGTTCCACCTAAAGCCCAAGCTAATAGTTGATGCCCTAAACAGATTCCAACTATAGGTAATTTTCCTACTAACTTTTTAATTTCATTGATTACTCCAGTTAACTCTGCAGGATCCCCTGGTCCATTAGATAAGAATACTCCGTCTAGCTTATGAGAAAGTAACTCTTCTGCTGTTACATTCCATGGGAAAACTATTTGGTGTATACCTCTTTTTTCGAAGCATCTTAATATATTTTTCTTAACTCCAAAATCTATTACCCCAATTCTTTTTCCAGTTCCAGGAATTTCATACATCTCTTTTGTACTTACCTGTTCTACTGCATCAGAGTTATTAAATTTAGCAAAATACTCATCAATCTCTTTTTGAGTTAAATCTTTTGTAGTTATTAGAGCTTTCATAGCTCCTTCTTCCCTGATTATTTTAGTTAAATGTCTTGTATCAACACCTTTGAATCCTACAACTTTATGCTGTCTTAAGAATCCATCTAATGTCATCTCACATCTAAAGTTATTAGGAAGTTTTGCATCCTCTTTGATGATAAACCCTTTTAACTTTATACCTGTAGATTCCATATCTTCTAAGTTTACCCCATAATTTCCAACCATTGGATAAGTCATCACAACAATTTGTCCATAGTATGATGGATCTGTTAGTAATTCTTGGTAACCTGTCATTCCTGTATTAAATACAAGTTCTCCAACACTTTCACCTAATTCTCCAAAAATTTTTCCATCAAAACTCATTCCGTTTTCAAGAATTAACTTCCCCTTCATTTAAACCTCCCAAATTTTTTGCATAAAAAAAGGAATATGAAAATCATATTCCTTATCTATATAAATATTAAAATTAAAAACTATAAAATTAAAAAATGAAATAAATAAAATTAAAAATAGCTGATAATCTCTTTTTTTCTTAACTTTCTTGCTACTTTTAAATACCATATTTCATCCTCCTTTTTTTGCTCTAAGAAAGAGTATATACTAAATTTAAATAGTTGTCAAATGTTATTTTTTTACTATATAAACTAAAATTTACTATGTTTTGTATGAATATAATATATTTTTTTAAAATTTCTCTCTATTTTTTATATAATTTTAATCTAGTTTACTGTATAATAAAGTAAACTAAATTTGGAGGAAAATATTATGGAGTTAATTATTTTAACTGGACTTAGTGGCTCGGGAAAATCTACTGGTCTTAAAACTTTAGAGGATTTAGGTTTCTTTACAATGGATAATATACCTTTTAAATTTGCTGGATTACTTTTGAAGGATTTACAAAATTCAAGTAGAAATAAAAAGATTAATAGAATTGCACTCGGACTTGATATTAGAACAATTATTAATGCTAACGATTGTAATGATTTTTTTAAGGAGATTGATAGTTTAGGCATCGATTATAAAGTTATCTTTTTAGAAGCTTCTATTCAAACTATCTTAAATAGATACAATTTAACTCGTAGAAAGCATCCTTTAACTAAAGATACTTTACTACAAAGTATTGAAGATGAAATTTTCTTCATGGGTGAAATCAAAGATAAAACTAATCTTATTATTGATACAAGTTTTTTAAGTGCTAAAGAACTTTCAAGAAAGATAGAGATGGCTGTTGCTTCTTTCTCAAAAAACATTTTATTAAATATACATCTTCAATCATTTGGTTTTAAACATGGTGTTCCAATTGATGCAGATATGATTTTTGATGTTAGAACTCTTCCAAATCCATACTATATTGAAACTCTTAGAGAAAAAACTGGTTTTAATGATGATGTTTATGAATATGTTATGAGTTTTGAATCTTCTCAAAATTTATATTCTAAAATTTTTGATTTGATAACTTTTCTTATTCCTGGATATATTAAAGATGAAAAAAGACATCTTACTATAGGAGTTGGATGTAGTGGTGGAAAACATCGTTCTGTTTCTTTTGTTAGAAAATTACAAAAGGATTTAAACAATTTAAATGATATTAATATTTATTCAATACATAGAGAAAAGGAAAGAGGTAATTGGTAAAATATGGCATTTTTTTTTAATAAAGATATTCCAGAAAATCCTGGTGTTTATTTAATGAAAGATTCTCATAAAATTATATACATTGGAAAAGCTAAAAATCTTTCTAATAGAATTAATTCATACTTTCATAAAGAGCATCTTGATGAAAAAACAAAACAATTAATTAACTCTATTGTTGATATAGATTTTATTATCTGTAATTCAGAGATTGATGCCTTAATCTTAGAAAATAATTTAATTAAAAAATATTCTCCCAAGTATAATATTAATTTAAAAGATGAAAAAACATATCCTTATATTTTAATAACAAATGAAAAGTTTCCTAAAATAGTAATTATCAGAAATAGTAAGAATTTAAAAAAAGATTTAGGTGATTACTTTGGTCCTTTTCCTTACGGAGCTACAGATTTAAAAGATACTCTCACTAAAATATATCGAATCAGAGATTGTAAAAGAGATATGGAAAAAATATATTCACAACCTTGTTTGAGATTTCATATGAAACTTTGTGATGCTCCTTGCAAATTTAAAAGTATTTATGATGAGTATAATATCAATATCTCTTTTATTAAAAATATTTTAAATGGAAAAATTGATTTTGTTATAAAAGAATTAAATTTTAATATGACAAAAGCTGTTGATAATTTTGAATTTGAAAAAGCAATTATAATAAGAGAGCAGATAAAAGAGATTAATTCAAATATTCAAAAACAAATCACTGAAAACAACTCTCTAATTAACGAAGATATTTTTACTTTTAAATTAGATAACAATATGTTATTTATTTCAGTTTTAAATATTTTAAATGGAAAAATACTTAACAAAATTTTTCATAAAATCAGTCTTGAAAAAATACTTTTTGATAATCTTATACAAGATATTTTAATTGGTTATTATTCAAAATATCTAGTTCCAAATACTATTATTTTTGAAGAAAATTTAAAAGAACAGTCTTTTACTTTAAATAATATTTTTGAAAAAGTTTTGAATAAAAAAGTTAAGCTTCTTTTTCCTAAAGTTAATTCTCGTCGAAAAGAACTATTAGAAATGGGACTTCTAAACTTAAACAAAGATATTGAAAATTTTTACAATTCAAAAAATATTGTAGAAACAGGATTAAAGAATCTTTATCAAATTCTTAATTTAAAAAGATTTCCATTTAAAATTGAATGTTTTGATATTTCAAATATCTCTGGAAAAGATGCTGTCGCTTCTATGAGTGTTTCTATTGATGGAAGAAAATCTACAAAATTATATCGTAAATTTAAAATTAAAACAAAGGATACTCCTGATGATTTTGCAATGATGAAAGAGGTTATAGAACGAAGATATAAAAATATTCCAGCTGAAGAGTTTCCAGATATTATCTTAATTGACGGTGGATTAGGACAGATCAATGCTGTTGCTGACATTCTTAAAAATCTTAATCGACATAATATTTCTACCCTTTTAAGTATTGCTAAAAAAGAGGAACTCGTTTATAAATACCCTGAAACCGCACCTTACACTTTATCTAAAAACAATGAAGCTTTAAAAATACTTCAAAGAACTAGAGACGAAGCTCACAGATTTGGAATCACTTATCATAGATTGCTCAGACAAAAAAGAGTTATCTCAAGTGAGCTGGATAATATTCCTGGAATTGGTCCTAAAAGAAGAACCCTTCTTTTAAAAACTTTCGGTTCTGTAAACGAAATTAAAAATACGACTTTAGAGGAATTAGAAAAAATTATTCCTAAAAAAATCGCTTTAAAAATAAAGGAGATGATTTAACAATATGAAAAAACTTTTTTTACTTTTTTCTTTAATCACATTAATTGGATGTTCTCAATTTTCAAATAGAAAAGATCATAGTCAAAAAATTAGCTTCCAAAAAAATATTCCCGAAGGAAAATATAATTTTAAAATTATTTCTTTTGATTATCCAGATAATTATAATGATAAAATTGATTTTTATAACAATTTAAATGAAAATTTAACTAAACTGAACGATATACAAAAAAACAGTTTAAATTTACTTATCAATTCTGAGTTTGAAAAAGAATTAATTTCCCTTTTAAAAAATGGATGGATTGATAAAGAAATTCTTGGAATGAAAATTGTTGAAGACCTAAATAATGATGAAATTAGCATTTTAAACAATTTAAGTATCTCTACCCCTACTGAAGCTGGTGAAAATCAAAAACTATTAAACAAACAATACTTCATTCTTTTACAGCTTACACAAAATGAAAATATGTATAATTCTGAATTTTTATACACCGAATTAGATAAAAGTCTTCTAATGGAAGATGTTTTACTGAATAGACAATCTATTATCAATAATCTGAATAAAATAAAACAAAATTTTGTTTACTCTGAAAATAATGATTCTGAAGATAGAGTTATTTTTATTAAAAATAATAATATTAATTTAAATTCTTTAAAAAATAAAACTGTTTTTATAGAATCTAATTCACAGTCTGGTTTTAAGGTATTAGAAAACTCGCTAACTTTATTTGTTGGAAATAGTGAAAATGTTTTATTTAATGATGACTATAATTTTACTTCTAATTTAGTAAAACTTAATTCGTTTGATGAATTAAAAGAAGCTATTAAGAATTCATCACCAATCTCTGATTTAAATACATGGAAAAGAAATGAATTAAAAAAGAATGTTGAAGTGAAACCTCTATCTAATAAATTTTCAGACTGGGAGGTAAAATAATTGATTACATATTTTTCTTTTATAATTTTATTTTTTATTTTCTTTTTAGTTTTAAAAAAAATAGAAAAGAAAAATTTTGAAGAAACTAGTAAAATTTTAAAAAGCTTTGTGAGTAAAAATTTTTTAGATGATATTTCAGAAGATTTAAAAAATGATTATGAAAGAGCTACTGCTGCTATTAAAAAGCAAGATTTAGAACTTGATAACTCTATTGATGAACTAAAAGATTATAAAAAAGAACTTGAAATTACTTATGAATCTCTTCTTACTAAGTCTAAACAATTAGAGTACAGTAATCAAATTCTAGAGCAAAGAGTTGCTAGCTTGTCTAATATTAACTCTTTATCTAAAACTGTTCTTTCTATTATGGAGCTTGATAAAATAATTTCAACGATTCTTGATGCATATTTTGTATTAACTGGAGCAAAAAGAATTTCTCTCTATCTATGGGAAGATGGGAAGCTTCAAAACAAAAGAATTAAAGGTGATATCTATTTTAAGGGTGAATTAAGCTATCCTGAAGAGGTTTTATCTCAATTTACTCGAAAAGATTATAAAAAAGTTTACAGTGAGCTTCTCAAAGGTTTTCCTCTTACTCCCGAAGAGAAAATCATTGCTTCTCCTCTTACAGTTAAAGGAAAAGAACTTGGCGTTATTTTTATAATTGAAGATAAATCTAAACTTATTAAAAGTGATGAAGAAACTATTTCGGCTTTGACTATTCAAGTTGCTATTGCTATTAATAATGCTCAAATATATTCAGATTTACTTATTAAAGAAAGAATGTCCCAAGAGCTTGAAGTTGCTTCTAGAATTCAAAAAAGAATTATTCCTAAAAAAATTCAAAAAGTTCTGGGACTTGATGTTGCTACATTTTTTGAACCTGCTAAAGAGATTGGTGGAGATTATTATGACTACTCTCTGCTAAACGAAAAAACATTTAGTGTTACTATAGCAGATGTTAGTGGAAAAGGAGTTCCCGCAGCTTTTCTTATGGCACTTGGACGATCTGTTTTAAAAACTTTAGAACTGCAAGGTGAAGAACCTCGATGCAATGTTAGGAAACTTAATAAATTAATATATCCTGATATAACAGAAGATATGTTTATAACTATGTTTCATAGTAAGTATGATTATGACACTAAAATTCTTACGTATTCAAATGCTGGTCATAATCCTCTTGTTGTATATAACAGCATCACTCAATCTATAGAATCTCACTCTGTTAAAGGAGTTGCTATTGGATTTTTAGACGACTATAACTATAAGCAAGGAGAATTAAAGCTTAATATCGGAGATGTTGTAATATATTATACCGATGGAATTACTGAAGCTGAAAATAATGCTAAAGAATTATTTGGTATAGAACGTCTAAAAAATATTTTATTACAAACAGCTACTCTTTCATCTAAAGAAATCAAACAAAAATTACTGTCAGAAGTTAACCTTTTTCAAAATGGTTGTGAACAAAATGACGATATTACATTTGTTGTAATTAAGAGAGAGGAATAAAAAAAGTTGACTACATCAATTTTACATAATATAATTTTACGAGGGAATTTTTAAATAAATTTAGGGAGGACTCTAAGTGAATAATTATATCTTAGAAATGCAACACATTAGAAAAACTTTTTTAGATGGCAAAGTTATAGCTAATGACGATATTACTTTAAAAATCTTAAAGGGTGAAAAACATGCTATTGTTGGTGAAAATGGAGCAGGTAAATCAACACTTATGAAAATGTTAAACGGTCTTTATACTCCTACCTCTGGTAAAATATTTTATCAAGGAAAGGAAGTAGAAATAGATTCACCTGGTAAAGCTGCTGAATTAGGAATTGGAATGGTTTATCAACATTTCATGCTTGTGCCTACTTTAACGGTCGCTGAAAATATGATTTTAGGAGTTGAACCAAAAAAAGGTTTATCTTTAAATATCAACAAAGCTCGTGAAGATGTTATCAATGTTTCAAAAAAGTATGGACTTGAAATTGATCCAGATGCTTTAATTTCAAATCTTTCAATCGGTATGCAACAAAGAGTTGAAATTTTAAAAATACTTTTTAAAGGAGCTAATTTATTAGTTTTTGATGAACCTACAGCTGTTCTAACTCCTCAAGAGATTAAAGAACTTTATAAGATTATGGATAATCTTATTGCTGAAGGAAAAACTATTATTTTTATCTCTCATAAACTTCAAGAAGTTTTAGATATTTCTAACAACATAACAGTTA
>JBOFLW010000127.1:0-5901 GCA_051658065.1 Cetobacterium sp. | reverse complement strand
TTAGAAGAAATAATTATGTAGTTAAAGGAGAAAGAGGGATGCTATATTTATTGGCAGAGTATTTTCCACTTTTAGAGGGGCTTAAATCAATATATTTAAGAAGCTTTTTAGGGTTTATACTAGCATTTTTAGTTGTTTTAGTAACGGGAAAACCGTTTATACAGTATTTAAAAGTTAAAAAATTTGGTGAATCAATAAGAGAGGAAGGACCAGTTAGTCATTTTTCTAAAAAAGGAACTCCTACAATGGGAGGAATATTAATAATATTTGGAACATTATTAATTTCTCTTTTAATCGGAGATTTGAAAAATAAATTTTTAATACTTATGTTTATCACAACAATTTTATTTAGTAGTATTGGATTTATAGATGATTATAAAAAATTTACAGTAAATAAAAAAGGGCTTTCTGGAAAGAAAAAACTTTTAGGACAATGTTTTATAGCTATAATAACTTGGTATTTTATCAAAGAATTTGGTTTAACTGGTAATAAAATTTTAGATTTATCAGTTGTTAATCCAATATATGTAAATAGTAGTTTGTACTTAGGTGGAGGGTTAATGCTATTATTTATATCATTAGTTTTGATGGGGACTTCAAATGCTGTAAATATAACTGATGGACTAGATGGTTTAGCTATAATGCCTGTGGTTATAGGTGCTACAATATTGGGTATAATAGCTTATTTTACAGGACATACAGAGTTAAGTAGTCATCTTAATTTACATTATATAGCTGGAATAGGTGAAGTTTCAGTATTTTTATCAGCTTTAATAGGAGCTGGACTAGGATTCCTTTGGTATAATTTTTATCCTGCTCAAATTTTTATGGGAGATACAGGATCGTTAACTTTAGGTGGAATATTAGGAGTTGTGGCGATTCTTTTAAAACAAGAACTATTACTTCCAATAATAGGTGGAGTATTTGTTTTAGAAGCAGTATCTGTTATACTTCAAGTAGGGTCATTTAAAATGAGAGGAAAAAGAGTCTTTAGAATGGCTCCAATTCATCATCATTTTGAATTGACGGGATTACCCGAAACTAAAGTTACTATGAGATTTTGGATTGCAGCACTATTTTTAGGTATGCTAGCATTAGGAATAGTAAGATTAAAAGGAATACTATAAAAAGACCACAGTGAAAATCACTGTGGTTTTTGTCGTTTAAAAATAAGGAGGCATTAGCAGATGAGAAAAGCTATAGTTTTTGGAGCAGGAATTAGTGGTAAGGGTTCACAAAAAACTTTAGAGCATATGGGTTATGAAGTTTTTTTAATAGATGATAAAATAGGAATATCTTCAGAAGAAGGTCTAAATATATTAAAAAATGAAAAAATAGAAATTTTTATAAAAAGTCCAGGGGTTCCTTATACAGAACTAGTTCAGAGGTCATTAGAGTTGAATATAGAGGTTATAGATGATATAGAGCTTGGTTATAGGTATAAAAATTTAAAAAATATTAAAGGTAAAATTATAGCGATTACAGGAACAAACGGAAAAACAACAGTGACATCTAAAATTGCAGAACTTTTAGAAAAATCAAATTTTAAAGCAAAAGCTTGTGGAAATATTGGATTTTCATTTAGTCAAACAATTATGGAAAATCCAGAATTAGATTTTTATGTTTTAGAAGCAAGTTCTTATCAATTGGAAAATATAAAAGAGTTTTGTGCTGATATCGCAATGGTAATAAATTTAACTCCAGATCATTTAGCTAGATATAGAGATTTAGATCATTATTATGACACAAAGTTTAATATAGGAAAAAATCAAAAGGAAAAAGATTATTTTATAGTAAATACTTCTTGTGCTGAAATTTTAAAAAGAGTGAATAAAGTTTCTGGAAGAAAATTTTATACAGGATTAAATTATACGGATTTAAAAGAAAGTGTTTATTCTGAAGAAAACAGTGTAATGTATAACGATGAATTTATATTAGATAAAGATTTAGCTTCTTTAAAAGGAAAACATAATTTAGAAAATATACTATTCATAGTTTCAGTTGGTAAAATCTTAAATATTAAAACAGAAATAGTAAGAGATTTTTTATACTCTACAAAAAATTTAGAGCATAGAATGGAAAGTTGTTTAAATTATGGAGAGGTTGAATTTATAAATGATTCTAAAGGAACAAATATTGATTCAACAAAATTTGCTGTTGAAGCATTTCAAAATCCTATTTTAATTTGTGGTGGTTACGATAAAAAATTAGATTTATATCCACTAGAAAAACTTATAAAAGATAAAGTAAAAGAGGTTTATTTAATAGGTGATATTTCTGATAAAATTGAAAAAGGTTTGATAGAAATTGGATATTCTAAAAATAAAATACACAATTTAAAAACACTAAAAAATGTTATGGAAGATTTAAAATCAAAATTAACTAAAAACGAAAAAGAAATAATACTATTCTCACCAGCAACTTCAAGTTTTGATCAATTTAAAAATTTTGAAGAAAGAGGTAGATTTTTTAAAGATTTGGTAAAAAATTATTTCGGTTAGGAGAAAGATTATGAAAAAAATAATGATAACAACTGGAGGAACAGGAGGACATATTTATCCTGCTTTAGCTGTTGGAAAAAAGCTTTTAGATAGAGGAATGGACGTAGTATTTGTAGGAAGTTCTAGTAGAATGGAAAAAAATATTGTTCCAGAAGAAGGATTCAAATTTTTAGGAATAGATATATTTCCTTTTCAAAATTTAAAAAAATTACCATCAAATATTAAAAGTTTTTTACAAGCAATAAATATTGTAAGAAAAGAGAAACCAGAAATAATAATAGGATTTGGAAATTATATATCAATTCCAGTATTATTAGCAGGATTAATTTTTGGAAAGAAGATATATTTACAAGAACAAAATGTAGATTTGGGAATGGCAAACAAACTTTTTTATAAAATAGCAAAAAAATGTTTTTTAGCTTTTGATATAACTTATGAAGAGATGTCTGTTAAAGATCAACATAAATTCTCTGTAACTGGAAATCCTTTGAGAGAAGATATATATGCAATGGATAAAGAGGTTGAAAGAGAAAGATTAAAAATAGGAAAAGATGAAAAAGTTCTTCTTATAACAGGAGGAAGCTTAGGAGCAACATCATTAAATGAAGCGGTTATTAAAAAATTAAAAGATATCTACAAAGATAAAAGCATAAGAATTTACTGGGCTACTGGAGATAAAAATTTTAATGAAATAAACGAAAAGTTGATTGATCAACAGATAAAAATGAGTGACATAATAAAACCATATTTTAATAACATGATAAATATTATGGCAGCAGCAGATTTAGTTGTATGCAGAGCAGGAGCTTTAACAGTTTCAGAGATAATTCAACTTGAAAAACCTTCAATTTTAATACCGTATAACTCAATAAAAGTTGGGCAGTATCAAAATGCAAAAATAGTTTCAGATAATGAAGCAGGGCTTTTATATAGTGATAGCAAAGCAGATGAGGCAATTGAAAAAGCTTTAGAACTTATAAAAGATGATGAAGAGTTAAATAAAATGAGTAAAAAAGCAAAAAATCTAAAGAAAAGCAATGCAGCAGAAAAAATTGTTGAGTGCTTAGACATATGGAGGAACTAATGGAAAAAATATATTTTATTGGAATTAATGGTATAGGAATGAGTGGATTAGCTAAAATAATGAAATTAAAAGGATATGATGTACACGGAGCTGACCTTTCTAGAAATTACGTAACAGAAGAGCTAGAAAGTTTAGGAATTACAATATACCCAGAGCATAGTGCTGAAAATGTATCTGGAGCAAATTTAGTTGTAGCATCAAGTGCAATAAAGAAAGATAATCCAGAAATACAAAAAGCAAATGAATTAGGAATAAAAATAATAAAAAGAGGAGAGCTATTATCAATTCTTATGAATAAAGAAAAAGGAATTGCTGTAGCTGGAACTCATGGAAAAACAACAACAAGTTCAATGCTTGGTTCAGTTCTTTTAGATATTGACCCGACAATAGTTGTAGGAGGAATACTTCCAGAAATAGGTTCTAATGCTAGATGTGGAAAATCAGATATTTTTGTAGCTGAAGCAGATGAGAGTGATAACTCGTTTTTACATCTAACACCAGAAATTTCAATAATAACAAATATTGAAGCAGATCACCTTGAAAACCATGGATCTTTAGAAAATATAAAAAAATCATTTAGACAATTCATGGATCAAACAAAAAAATTAATTTTAGTTTGTGATGATTGCCCTGAAACACTTGAGATGATAAAAGATAGAAAAAATATAAAAACATATAGTATAAAAAATAAAACAGCTGATATAATAGCTACAGATATTAAAGTAGAAGATTTTAAAACTAAATTCACGGTATTTATAGAGGGAGAAGTTTTTGGACAGTTTGAATTAGCTATCCCAGGAAATCATAACATTCAAAATGCTTTACCTGTAATATACTTAGCTAAAATATATGGTATAAAAGAGGAAGTTATTGCAGAAAAGTTACTTAAATTTAAAGGTGCAAAAAGAAGATATGATATATTGCACAGTGATAAAATAAGAATAATTGATGATTATGCACATCATCCAACAGAGATAAAAGCAACAATTCAAGGTGCAAAAACAATTGAAAAGAATAAAACAGTTGCTATTTTCCAGCCACACAGATATAGTAGAGTTAACTTTTTATTAAATGATTTTAAAGATAGTTTTGAAGGTGTAGATGAGGTTATCTTAATGCCTGTTTATAGTGCTGGAGAAAAAAATGATTTTGGAGTAACATTAGAGATATTAAAAGATAAAATTGGTCATAAACATTGTACAATAATTGAAAAAAATGAAGAGATTGAAGAGATTGTAGAAACTGAAAAAGAATCAGCTACATTTTTATTTATGGGAGCAGGAAATATTTCAAGTTTAGCTCATACAATAGCTGAAAATATAGGGAGAGTAAGAAATGAAGTTATATAAAAATCATCCAATGAAAGAACATTCATATATGAAAATAGGTGGAGTTGCAAAAGAGTTTATAGAGGTAGAAAACAGAGAAGAACTTTTAAATGTTGTTAAAGAAAAACAAAAAGTATTTATTTTAGGAAATGGAACAAATACTTTAATAAATGATGGAACTTTAGAAACAATTTTTGTATCTTTAAAAGCTATAAATCATATAGAAGAAAAAGGTGAAAATATTGTAGAAGTTGGAGCAGGATTAGATTTTTCTGATTTAGTAGATTATATGGCAGAAAAAAATTACTCGGGATTAGAAAATTTAGCAGGAATACCAGGAACAGTTGGTGGGCTTGTATTTATGAATGGTGGAGCCCATGGAACAGAGATATTTGATAAAATAATATCTGTTGAAATAATTGATGAAAATAATGAATTAAGAAGAATAGATAAAGATAAACTTAAATTCTCTTATAGAGTAACAGAGATAAAAGAGAAAAGATGGGTTGTAGTGAGTGCAACATTTAAATTTGATACTGGATATTTAGGTGAGATAGTAGAAAATCATAAATTGAAAAGAAGTCAAAATCATCCTCTAAATGAACCAAATTTAGGAAGCACTTTTAAAAATCCAGAAGGTTATTTTTCAGCTAGATTAATAATTGAATCAGGGCTTCAAGGTGAAATAGTTGGAGGAGCACAAGTTTCAATGGTACATCCTAACTTTGTAGTAAATAAAGGAGATGCTAAATTTACGGATATTATAGAGATAATTAGAAGAGTTAAAAATGGAGTAAAAGAAAAAACAGGAGTAGAGTTAGAAGAGGAAATCATAATAGTAAGAGACTAGGAGGCTTAAGGTGAAAATAGCAGTTTTTATGGGTGGAATTACATCAGAAAGAGAGATATCTCTAAGAAGTGGAGCAGCAATACTAAATAGTTTGTTAGCACAAGGATATGATGCATATAAAGTGGATTTAACTAAAGA
>JBOFLW010000126.1:0-5302 GCA_051658065.1 Cetobacterium sp. | reverse complement strand
AAAGAAAGAGGTTTTCGCCTCTTTCAAATTACTCTTATTTCATATCTAATATTGGTGCTTCAATTCCGTGGAACATCTTGTATCTTATGTATAAGAATGATGGTGATGTTGTTTGAAGTGTTAATATCTTAGCATGTGGGTGATTTGTTGGTGTAAATCCAGGCATATTTTCTCCTAAACTTCTTCCAGCTCCTCCAGAGTAAACCATTGAATAGTTTATCCACATCTCATCTAACATCTCTTCCATTAATAATACATGAGTATAAACAGGAGATTCGATTGTAAGTGTTTTCATTCCACCTTTTCTTAACATCTCCATTATCTTCTTGTTGTTCATTTTTAATCCTGATCCAGCAGATATAACTGGAACCTCATCAGCTTTGAAGCTGTTTTCATCAATAACAGAATCCTCTGTTAAGAATACATATTTATTCTTATCTCCACCGTTATTTTTAATATACTCTGCTCCCTCTGGAGAAGTTATTAATATAACTGGAACCTCTTCTTCGTTGAATACTCTATGGTCAAACGGGATATCCTGTCCGTTTAAACTTACGATAACGTGAGTTGGAACAGCTGGTAATCCTTTTGCTACTCTAGCATCAACTAATTTTTGGTCGAATACGTGAGCTGTATGCTTTGGTTCTCTCATTATTGTGTTTGCACCTTTTAATACTCCATCAGCAAGTGCTCTAGTTAAACTTAGCATCCAGAAATCAGCATCTCCAGCTCTTCTATCTAACATATTCGCAGCTGCGATATATGGTCCGTGAACTGAATCTCCGTAACAAATTTTTCCATCCATTGACATTACATACATTGCATATAAGTAAGGTCTATCTTCTGGTATTGTTGGGAAGTTTACTTGATGTCCGTAAGCTTCTTGTATTTTATCACAGTGTATTGTGTTGTATGTATAAGTTTTTAACTCTTCCTCATTTTGAAACATTGTTGATACTTTTACCTCTTCCACTGGAAATGGAAATTTTACTAAATTACTCATTACATCCTCCCTTAAAATTAAACATAGTCATGATAGCTCCTAGAACTAAGTAACAGATAACAAGTGGCATATTCATCATAACCCCTGGATTTGCACTGTGTATCATTCCGAAGAATGTAAATAGTGCTCCAACTGCTGAGGCTATTGTTGCTTTTTTCCAATCTTTATCTATTATATATATAACGATACTTGCCCAGATGATACTGATAAATAAAGCTCCATTTCCTAAATAGAAGTATCCAAACGAATCTACTCCACCTTTTTGAAGTGCTTCTAAAGTCGGAACTGGTCCACCTACAATCTTAGCTGCTGCTTTTACAGCACCCATCACTTTACTTAACATTACCTCCATTAGAGAAAGTACTATTGTTAGCGTTAAAACTCCGTAATATTTTACGTTTGTTACATTAAATACCTGTGTTGTACTTGATAAAGCTATAAATAGTAACATAGGTAGTGTAGCTTCTGCTGGCACTAAACCGTTTACGATTGCAACTAGTCCTGAGAAACAAAGTACTGCATAGATTGCTCCAACCGCCAGTGAGTAGCCAGAACCAGCTTTTAGCTCTTTCCAAGTATTGTGCCCCCAGAAAACTCCAAGAGGGAACGGGTTTCCAAAAAGACAACTGATTATATTAACTAGTCCTATAACTAGAATACTGTTTTTTGCATCTACATTATCATTTACTTCATGAGCTTGTTTTATTCCCATAAGTGAATTTATAGCTCCATGAATTGTGAATATAAGTATTATTGCTAAATATGGTGTTAAAACTCCATAATCGAATGAGAAAACATCTAGTGTCATTTTTGGTAATTGGAATGTTGCATTAGCCATACTAGCTTTTAATCCCGCTACATTTTTTACTCCCATTACCCAAGCTGCAACTGTTCCTAAAATTATTGATATAACTGGTCCTGGAATCTTAGTTTCCATTTTAGCCATATACGGAACTAGTAGAGCAAATAGTGCTACGAATGCAACTATTGGTGAGTTGAACATCTTACTTAAAATATTTACTCCTAAAAATGCAACCGCTCCTCCAGCTAGTGTTCCAAATAGTGCTGGTGCTGGTATTGTTTTTTGTAACCAATCAGATGCATATCCTGTTATTATGAAAATAACTGAAGATATTAAGTTTGCAACTACTCCAACTTTCCAAGCTAAAACTCCATCTCCTGTTCCTATATAAACAGGTAACATAATTGCAAATAGCCAAGTGAATACTCTTGTAGCATGTAATCCTGTTGGAAGTGCTACGTTTGTATCTCTACCCTCTTTATAGTTTAAGTATCTCGCATAAAGAGTAAATAGTAAATTTAATCCAAATATTGTAAGTCCAATAGATGGTAATATGTATTTGTAAATAATCATTTCTGGTACCTTTATTGTGTAAGTCATTATAGCAGTTGCTGCTATAACCTTTGAGAATCCATCTGCAAACACACCTATAAGTGCATCTCCATCTCCTTTACTCCACCAAGGTCCTCTTCCTTTAATCCCTAGCATTAACGAATGCCTCCTTTATATAAAATATTATTCCACAAATTAAATAACTAAAGAAGAATGTTTTGTTAGGTAAAATACCTAATCCTTCACTGTGTATCAATCCAACAGAAGAAAGTAGGGCTCCGAATAGGAGTGTCATTCCAACTTTTTTATAATCATTTTTAATTATATAGTATGTTGCACTTGAAAGTATTAAACTCAAGAAGATACTTCCTTTTGCCAAGTAGAAATGCCCTAAGTAATCTGGTGATGATTTTAAATTATCACCTAACTTTGAAACCAACATATCATTTACACCTACGATTATAGCAACCGCCATTGCTGGGTAGTATTTACTATCTATAACTTTAAATGATTGCTCTACTGATTTTAATGAGATAAATAGTAAGAATGGTATAACTGCAAGTATTGGTACAACTCCAATTATAACTCCACCCAAGTAGAATGTTCCTACTAAAAGGTATATAGTTCCAACTCCTAAAGAGTAACCTGTTCTTGCTCCTATGCTATTCCAAGAGTTATGTCCCCAGTAAACTCCACATGAAAATGGATTTCCTAAAAATCCTCCAATTATATTTAAAACTCCACTTGCAACAAGCACTTCATTTGTATTGAAATCATTCTTTACCTCTTTTGCTTGCTCTATCCCCATAAGTGTTGTGAATATATCCATTATTGAAAACGCTATAATTTGAGGTAGTACTATCTTTAGCTCATCCATAGTTCCAGAGAATATATCAGGATAAATTTTTGGTAAAAATACTCCTAAATCACTAACACCCTCTGTTAGGTTGCTTAAACTCATATTTCCCGAGGTCCAAGCCAATCCTGTTCCCGCCGCAATTAATAAGCAACTTTGAGGTATCTTCCCTTTGTAGTTTCCAAAATATAAGTATAAAAATATCATCAATACAGCTAATCCTATACCACCATAACCTAAAACTTTTACAATTATTGGTAACCCTAAGAATACAATTGATATTCCAGCAAGAGTACCAAACATAGCTACCTTAGGTACTATTTTTTCTATCTTTTTACCAAGTGGTCCTAAGAAAATAAATACTAATCCTGAAAATATATTTGCCACAACCGCTACTTTCCAAGTTATAATTGGATCTTTTGTTTTCAAGTATACTGGTAGCATAACCCCATATATCCATAAAAACATCTTTGTAACAATTATCCCTGTTGGTAACGCTGTTATATTTTTAGTAAAATCTTTTTTCTGTAATCTTCTTCCATTGTACCAAAAGTATAGATTGAATAGAAAGACTGTTATAGCTATTCCTGGAAAAAGAGTAGTTTTTATAAACTCTTTCTGAAAGCCCATTGTTCCTACAAGTATTCCTATCGCAACAATAACCTTTGAAAATCCGTCAAAAAACACACCAAGCATTGCATCAAAATCTTTTTTTACCCAAAAATTTAACTTATCTTTCATTCCTCTCTCCACTTTTAATATGTCATTGTAACCGTTTACATTTCATTTACAATACTAGTATAATGGTTTTTTTATATATTTCAAATTTATACTTAGGGTATTTTTTAACCTATTCTGGTTACTTTTTGAGTATAACAATACTTTTAAATAATGTTATAATATTCACAAAAAGTATTTGGGGGATTATTCATGGTTACACAAAGAGATATTGCAAAAGCTTTAAACATCTCTAATGCGACAGTTTCAAGAGCTTTTAACAATGGTAAAATAACTGAAGCTACAAAAGAGATGATATTAAAAGCAGCAAAAGATATGGGATATAGTGAAGATAGTAATGCTAAGTTTTTGGCTTTAAAAAAACCAGCAATTTTAGAAGTATTTATTTTTGACTCTTTAGTTGAAAACTATACAAAAGAAGTGGTAAAAGGATTCGAAAGTTTTAAAAAATCTACAAACAACAATAAATTTAAAGTTAGCATCAACGTTATCGAAGCTGAATTCAATTTGGAAAAGCGTATTGAACTACAAAAATATCATATTTTAAAAGCACTCGATTCTGAATTTGTAAAAGGGGTTGTATTCAGCAATATACATAATGAAACTACCGACGAAATAATTCAGGCTGCAAATAGTAAAAATATTCTCGTTGGAACTTTCGATATGGTTGAACAAAATAAGAATGCTATCTTCCATGTTGCTCCTGATTATAATAGACTAGGACGTGTTGCAGGTGAGCTTTTAAGTAAATTCATCGGACGAAAAGGTGAAGTTTTGGTTCTTGATTTTAATGAGGGATATAATTTAGGAAATACTCGTTTAAATGGATTTTTAAGTTGTATTGAAAAATTTAAAGATATAACCGTTTTAACTCCTAAAAAGCTAGATTCTTTAAAAGAAGAGGAGTTTTTCTCTTTTTTAGACCAATATTTAAATAATGATAATATCGTAGGTATCTATCCTATCTATCGTGCTGAATATGTTGCAAAATATATCCTTAAAAATGGTTTAGAAAATAGAAATTTAAAAATTATATCAAATGATATGAACGAAAGTATTGAGAGCTTCTTGAGAAAAGATATGATAGATGGAGTTATATATCAAAATCCATTCAATATAGGTTATAAGTCTTGTGACCTTATGTATAATGCTATTTTTTTCAATCAAAAACCGAGTAAAACTATAACTATAAAAGAAAGTATAATAATAAAAGAAACACTGTGAAAAAATAAAAAAAGCAAGGAATTTTTTTTAAGACCCCCTTGCTTTTATTACGTTTATAGGTGTTTCCGACCGTCGGAAAAACTTTTTTCAGTTTATAAAGTTTCAATTCCGTAACAGAATTTATGTC
>JBOFLW010000125.1:0-2450 GCA_051658065.1 Cetobacterium sp. | reverse complement strand
ATTGTTGAAAGTTCACTTTATGGTCACTATGCTGGAGAGCTACAGATTGCTAAAAAGGATATGGAAAACACAGGAAAAACAAATGTTGTAGGAAGAGTTAGAGAGGAAGAGCTATATCTTCTAGATTCTATAGAGCCTTGGGAAAAGTTTATACTGAAAGAGGAGACAAAATAATATGTATTATATAGGCGTTGACGGCGGGGGAACAAAGACAACAGCTACTATATACAACAAAGAGATGGAGGTTCTAGGGCACTTTTTAGGTGGCCCTATGAACCTCCAAGTTGTTAGTAGAGAAAGTATTCTGAAAGAGTTTCAAAATATGTTAAAAAAGTTTAATGTTTCAGCAGAAAACATATCTATAGGTGTTGGTGCTGCTGGAGCTGGAAGAGCTGAGGATATTCAAAAGCTAGAGGGTATTTTAGAAGAGTTGAATTTCAAAAGATACTCTGTTAGTAATGATGCACATATAGCACTTCTTGCTACTCATGGTAAAGAGGATGGTATGCTCGTTATAAGTGGAACGGGAAGTATAGGATTCGCTTTAAAGGATGGAAAGCTATATAGAAAAGGTGGGTTAGGACATATTTTAGGGGATGAAGGTAGTGGGTACTCTATAGGTTTAGAGCTATTAAAAACTATTTTCAAAAATATAGATTCTGGTGAGGCTGTATCTCAAAAATTAAAGGCTGAGATATTCGAGATTGCAGAGGTAGAAACACTAGATGCACTATTGAAATGGGTATATTCTAGCCAAAAGGGTGATATTGCTAAAATGGCTGGTGTTGTACTCAGAAATAGTGAAAATAAAATATGTAAAGTTATTGTAGAGAAAAATATAGAGGCTTTAAAAGAGTTGATAGTTAATCTAGAAAAAGCTAGTGGTTGCAATAGAGTTGGATTTGCTGGAGGTATAATAGAAAATGAAACCTCTGTTAGAAAAGGACTTTTAAAAGAGCTAGAAATTTTAGGAATAGAGTTTGTAGAAAGAAAATACACGAATGACTACGGGGCAAAATTACTATTGGATTAATATTGAATTCGGAGGTACAAAAATGGAAAAAAGATTGAAGATAGCAACAATTGGAGGGGGATCATCATATACTCCAGAGATTATTGAGGGATTTATTAAAAGAGCAGCAGAGTTACCTATTAAAGAGATAGTTCTTGTTGATATAGAGGATGGAAAAGAGAAGTTAGAGATAGTTGGTAAATTAGCTAAAAGAATGGTAGAAGCAGCAGGTTTAGATTGGAAGATAACTTTAACATTAGATAGAAGAGCAGCACTAAAAGATGCGGATTTTGTAACAACTCAATTTAGAGTTGGGCTTTTAGAAGCTAGAATAAGAGATGAAAGAATTCCATTATCACTTGGAATGATGGGGCAAGAAACAAATGGTGTTGGAGGGATGGCGAAAGCTCTTAGAACAATACCAGTTATATTAGATATCTGTAAAGATATAGAGGAGCTATGTCCAGAAGCTTGGCTTATAAACTTTACTAATCCAAGTGGAATGGTAACAGAGGCTGTTTTAAATAACACAAAAGTAAAATGTATTGGACTTTGTAATGTTCCTGTGGGAATGAAAAAAGCTGTTGAAGAGGTTTTAGGAAGCGATGATTTTATATTCCATGCTGTTGGATTAAACCATTATGTATGGGGAAAACATGTTTATTATAAAGGACGTGATGTGATAGAGGAGATTTTACCAAAACTATTACTATCAGATAAGTTTAATCCTAAAAATATAGATTCTACACCTTGGATTGAAGAGCAGATAAAAGAGGTGGGTATGATGCCTTGTCCTTACCATAAGTACTACTATATGAGAGGGGATATGCTTACAAAACAGTTGAAAGATTATGAAAATCATAAAACTCGTGCTGAATTTGTAAAAGAGGTAGAGGATAAGTTGTTTGAGATATATAAAGATGAAAATTTAAACCAAAAACCAAAAGAGCTTGAGAGTAGAGGAGGAGCATATTATTCTGAAGCAGCTTGTGAATTAATATCTTCAATTTACAATGATAAGAAAAGTTTAATGGTTGTAAATGTCCAAAATAATGGTATAATAAAATCTATATCTGATGACAGTGTTATTGAAACAACAGCATATATTACAAGTAGTGGAGCTATACCTTTAATAGGAACAGAACTACCACTTTCAGCAAGCACAGAAGTAGCTTTGCTTAAAACTTTTGAGAAGTTAGTAATAGATGCAGCTATAAATTGTGATTATGGAAAAGCATTGCAAGCTTTGACAATAAATCCATTAGTTAATAGCGGAACTTTAGCAAAAAAAGCACTCGACTCTGTTATAAAGGAAAATAAAAAATACTTAAAAGGTTGGTAGAATGTTTTTTTTAAAAGTTGAAGGGATAGAGGATGAATTAACTAAAAGTGAAAAAAAGTTAGTTCAATATATAAAAGAAAATTTAGTGTTAGTAAA
>JBOFLW010000124.1:0-1943 GCA_051658065.1 Cetobacterium sp. | reverse complement strand
CCGTTAAATCTTTTTCATAATTTATAATACTTGAATAAATTGAAATTATATCTAATCTTACATCTCTTTTTTCTGCTAAAACATATATGTTAGCCATATTCTTAGAAGCCTCTGCTCCTATAACTCCACCTGTTATAGCTCCACCTCTAAATAAAGGTTGATATAAACCTATAGTTTGTGTGTATCCTGATTTTTGATTATCATTCATATCGTTCATAGATCTTGCTGTATGCTCTGACCTTTGATATTTCCCATCATATGTTACCGTTGGTAATGCTGCTTTAAAAGCTCTTCTTACATTCAAAATAGCATTTTCTCTAGAAAGCTCTGTACTTTTTATTGTTTTTCCATTTTCTAATGCTAAATCAATTGCACTTTCTAACGTTAACTCTCTCGAAAAGGCTGCTGTTGAAAGTAATACTAGTAATCCTAATAACTTTTTCATTAATTTCCTCCTGTTAATAATTTTAAAATTCCATTTACTACTAAATCTACCTCTTGATTCAAATCTATTTTATTTACTCTTGACTTAAACTCTTCTATATCACTTATAAAATAATCCTCTGTATTTTTATAAAATAACCTTTCCATTCTATACGTTTTTATTCCACCAAGAATAAAGATTATCATAACATTTATCTCTTTTTCAGAATAATTTACATCTGGAATATTTTTTATTATTTTTTTTAAAAATTTTCTATTTAAAATTTCTATTTTTAAAAGCCTATCTCTAAGTACTGGAGTAAGATGTTCTAAATTTCTTGTTAAATTTATTAATATTAAGTGTGATTTTAAATTTTCAGAGGATGCTAAAAATCTTTTTATTATAAATGATTTTAACTGCTCTCTATAATCAAATGTTTCATTTGTAAGAATCTCTAACTCATTTTCTCGTATCTTATAAACACTATCTACGATATCTTCTAATAAACTATCTTTAGATTTAAAATAAGTATAAAAACTACCTTTAGCAATTCCTAAATAGTTAGTTATATCCTCTACCCTTGTTTTAAAAACACCTTTTTTTAAAAGAACATCTTTTGCTGCTTCTAAAATTTTATTTTTTTTATCCATGTATGCTCCTTAATAAAATTAATTCTGAAATGACTATTTAGTCACAGATTATTTTAGACTATAATGACTATTTAGTCAATGGTTTTTTACCACACATTATGAGCATTTGAATTAAATCCAGATGAAGTTGAATAATATTTAGCATCAATTGGTTTATCATCATATATTAATATCAATCCTTTTGTATATTTAACAGCTTCATTACACAACTCATTTTCATCCAAATTATTGTATACTTGACTCTGTGTACTATCTAATATATGAAAACCTAATTTTGCATATCTATTTCTTAATAAATCTTTAGCTGCATATGTTCTAGCAGCTATAGCTTGAACTTTTAAAGCTTCTAAACCAAAACTTTTAGGCATCTCACTCGGAACTACTTGAAGTAAATATTCTTCTATAGATATCTCATTTATAAGATTTAAATTTTTACCTCCGTTGGCTAAACGTATTTCAAAACTTCCTCTATAAGTTGGGTATTTATGATTTTTTATATTTCTTTTTATATTTGTCAATGAAATCATCCGATTTGATGTAACTGATAAATAATTTTTTGTTTTGACTCTCACTTTTCCATTTATAACAACCTGAGTAAATCCATCTTTCGATATAAAGTCTACTAATGTGTTTCCTGAAACTTTTAAATTTGTATCCTTATTTTTTATTCTTAAAGTCCCTGTTGAATACATAGTAATTTTAGTATGATCTATCGAACTATATCCACTATTCATAATTCCTACTTTTATCTTATCAGATAAACCTTTTATAGATTTAATATTTTTAAGTTTAGTATCAAAGTAATATCTTTCTAAAACTTTTTTATATGAATACCCTTTATTTTTAGTTAAATCCATTGCTGACCATTG
>JBOFLW010000123.1:0-4613 GCA_051658065.1 Cetobacterium sp. | reverse complement strand
GAAAGATTGAATTCTTGTATATCAACAGTTTTAACTAGTGATACTTTTGGAAGTTGAGCAAAAATTGTTGCTTTTGCTTCAATAGTTTCTTTGTTTTCTCCTTCACCTATAGTTAAAACAGCTATATTTGTTAAGAATGATACCGCATCATTTGATACTTTTATTTTTGCTGTAAATGTAATAGTACTTCCATTTTTAATATCTATATTAGCTACTAAATTTGGATTGTTCTCTACTATTGTAACTGAGTTTTCAGATTCAGACGATACATGAGAAACTGATAATGTTCCACTCTGCATTGCTGCTCCTAATTCTCCTGTTGGATATAATTTTGTTTTTATATCTGTAAATATATCCTCTAGTTTTGCATTTCTAACCCATCCTTCTCCATTATTACTAACTGTAATTGTATATTCAACTTCTTCTCCAGGAGAATATAAATATGATGATACAGGTTCTAGGAATGTTTTCGTTTTAACTGTTTTAGTTAATCCTAACTTTCCTACTTTTCCAGTTGATATTGCATCAGAAGTTAATGTTTTCTCTTCTGGTCCATTTTCTCCAACCTCATTATATTTTCCTACTGCAGTATTTTTAAGTTCCCCAAATACGTTAGTTTTAGTAACTGCTGTTAATTTTATTACAACTTCATCTCCTGGTGCTAAATCTAATGTTGCGTTATAAGTATCTCCCTCAATGGAATTTTTAACTGTCTCTGATATTAAAGAAGATGTATCTGGTATTGTTAATGATAGTCTTGACCAAGAAACGAATGCAGGTCCTGTTGTCACATTCTCTCCTGAAATCTCTCCAGTTACTTTTCCTATCTCATCAGTCAATTTAAATCCTGCTATTATTGATTCACCTGGATTTTTTATTGTTATTGTATACTCTAAAGTTTCTCCAGATAGATATGTTGCTTTATCTACAACTTTTACTAAAGTTGGAGTTGATGGAGTATTTTTAATAACTGCCTCATCTTTTCCTGTTTTACCTGCTTCATCTTTTGCTTCTGGATAATCAAATGAAGCTGTATTTATAATATCTCCATAGATATTATTAGCTGCTATTCCTTTGACTGTAATTATTACTTTTGTATTTTTTCCTAAATCTATTATCGCGTTAATATCTTTTCCTGGTTCAATTCCTTCTAAAGCCGTAATATTAGATACTGCTTTATCCGCTTCTGAACCTTCTAGAACTGCTGTTATTGTCCATCCAGTTTGGAATGCTGGTACTGTTCCTCCACCAATTTTTTCAGCTAAAATAGAGCTGATTGAATCCTTAACAGTAATATTATTTGCCACACTAGTTGTAGAAGTGTTAGTTACTACTACTGTAAATCCTATCTCTCCATTCGGTAAATAATTTGGTGAAATTGGGTCTTTTTCTATTGTTACTGTTCCTGGAACGTTTTCAGAAGTAACTGATCTTTCTAATTTTTCCACTCCTTCTGGCCCAACATACTCAACGTATCCTGTATTTACGATATCTCCAACAACATTTTCATTTACAACTCCTGTTACTGTGTAAACTATAACATCATTTGGTGAAATATCTATTTTATCATTGATATCTACAGTAATCTCTGCTTCTTGAGTATATGTACTTCCTGTCCCATTATCTGTTCTTTTTACAGTCCAAGATTTAAAAGCTGTAACTTGATCTTCAGTTACACCCGTAGCTTTAATTTTCGAAATTTCATCTATAAAGCTAACATCATTTACGAATGTTTTGTTTGGATTCGTAATTGTTAATTTATACTCGATAGTTCCACCTTGAGTATATTCTTTTCCTTTTACAATCTCTTTTATGAATTGAATTACTCCTTTTTCTGGATCTACTTTTGGAGTTTCTTTTTCAGTCTCTCCAACTGTTACAACGTTTTTAGGAATAATTCCTACTGCTTTAGGATTTATTGTAGCAGTTATTGTTATTACTACTTTATCTCCTCTGTCTATATCAGCTGTTAAATTAATATCATTATCTTTACCAACTGTTGCTGGTTCAATTAATGTAGTAGCTTTTGTTTTAACAATTGCTATAGTCCATGTTGAGAATGCAGGTCCTGTTAATCCTCCTGCTAACTCTGTAGTCATAGTTGTAATCGCATCTTTTATAGATACGTCACTAGCCATTCCTGCTCCACTATTTTCAACTGATATTTCATACACTAACTCATCTCCAGAGTTATATTTTTGACCTTCAAATGGTTTTCCTGCTAAAGTTTTAATAACTTTATTTACTACTATTATTGGATCACCTGGTGTATTTGTAACTGTATCGAATATCTCTTTTTCATTATAAGTAGCTGTAGCTTTATTCTCTAAAGTTCCTGTTGGAACTCCATCTGCTTCATTTCCTAAAGATACAATTCCTTCTACTTTTATTGAAATTGTTTCATTAGCTTTAATGTTTGTTTTTACCTCTATGTCAGTAGTTCCTTCAGTTCCTACTGCTGGTACTATTGAAGAAGGTAATGTTACTGGTAACACTGTAGAACTTGGTGTTATACTAACTATTTTCCAAGAACTAAATGGTGCTACTAATATTCCTTTATTTGTTGAAACTTTAATGCTATTTAAAGCATCTTTTATAATTACATTTTTAGCAAGTATATTAGCGTTATTTCTAACCTCTATAATGTATGTTAGTTTTTCTCCAGGAGTATATTTAGTTTCCTCTACACTTTTTAATATAGATATATTTCCTTCGATCGGATCTGCTGTAACTATATTACTTGGCGTTTCTGGATCTCCTGGGTTTTTTGTCATGTAAGCTATATTTGTTATTTTTGAACTTACATTTGGTTTTAATTTTGCTGTTATTATGAATGCAACCTGACTTTGAGGTGCAATGTCTACAAGCACATTTAAGTCTGTATTTGCAGGTGTTGGTGGATTAGCTGATTCTGGATTCGTACTCACTGAAGATATCGCTTTTGATTTTACTATATCAATAGTCCAAGAAGCAAAAGCTGGACCTACTATATCGTCAGTTATTGTTGAAATTGAATCTCTAACTGGGATATTATTACCCCAACCGAATCCTGGATTTTGAAGTAATACTTTAAATACTAAAGTATCTTCATCTTGATAGATATTTTTATCTATCTCTTTTCTCAAGAATAAATTAGCTGCTTTTCCAACTGTTTCTGCATCATCTGTTAATGGTAATATTTCATTTTTACCATTTCTATATGTTGCATCAGCCACATTTAATATTTTTCCATAAGCATTCGGATTTAAAGTTCCTTTTAAAGTAATGATTACTTTATCTCCAGGTGCTATATTTAATGTTGCTTTATATGTGTCTCCTGTTGTTGTTTCAGCTGTTATTGTTGATGTTACTGGTACAGATGTTAACTCTCTCTCCCAAGCAGTAAATGCTAATCCTGTTGATGGAGTTCCTGTTAAATCTGTTGTTAACGTTCCAATCTTATCCTCTAAAGTAACTCCAATCGCTGCTCCTGTTCCTGTATTTGATAATTCAAGTGTATAAAGAATTGTATCTGTTGGACCATATTCTGGCACATTTACACTTTTTACTAATGTAACAATTGGATCTTTTGGTTTTACTGTAGCTGTTACCTCTTTAACAGGATTTTCATCTGGATAATCATAGCTTGCACTATTAGTTATATCCCCATAAATTCCATCCGCTGCTATCCCTCTAATTTGGATATTAATTTTTGTTAATTTTCCAATATCAAGGTTTACAGCATTTATATCTCCTGTTGCAGGTATAGCTGTCGCATTTGTATTTGCTGCATCTCCAACAACTTGATAAGTTATTGTCCATCCAGTTTTAAATGCTGCTGTTTCAGTTCCATCAGCTATTTTTAAAGCTTTTATTGCACTTATTATATCTGTTAGTTTTAGATTATCTATTAAATAGTCTTCTGATGTATTCTCTATTGTAATATTAAATCCTATGCTTCCATTTGGAGAATAGAACTCTTGGAATGGTGTTTTTGTAATTTTTGCCAATCCTAATTTTGTTTCTGACTCTACAGTTACTGGTCCTAAAGTAGGTGTTTCAGTTCTACTCTTCTTATAAGTTCCAGAAGTGCTATTTACTATTTTACCTACAATATTATCATTTACAAGCGCTGTAATTTTAAATGTTACTGTATCTCCTGGAGCTAAGTCCATAGTTTCATTTAAGTTTACATTTGTTTTAGGATATCCTCCAACTGTAAATATTGTTTCTGGTTTTAAATTTGTCATAGCTATTATCCAATTTGGCTTAAATGCTGTCACTGTATTTCCAGCTAAATTTGTAGCTGTAATACTGCTTATTGAATCTAAAACATTAACATCATTTAACCATAACTTCTCATTTGGATTCGTTACTACAACCTCATAAACAATTGTTCCGCCTGCTGTATATTCTGATTTATCTAATTTATCTGCTCCAACTAATATTTTTTTAGTTAATGCAGGTGCTGTAGGTACTTTTGGTGGGATTGGTGGCGTTACTTTATCTTCTCCATTTATTACTGCAATGTTTGGAGAGATTGTCCCAATCGCTTTATCTGATACTGTTGCTGTTACTATAAAGTTTACAAATTTATCTGGTCCTAAATCAACAATATCATCTATTATTGATGG
>JBOFLW010000122.1:0-4747 GCA_051658065.1 Cetobacterium sp. | reverse complement strand
GATGGAATTGGCATTCCGCTAAAATCATCTTTTTCACTTGATGCAGTTGTTACTATATTAAATTTTACTAACCTCATAACACCACATAATGCATAGATAAACGAAATCGGAATTATAAATGATTTCATGCTATCAGAAGTTTTCAAAACTGAATAAACTAATATTCCAGGTGCTAATCCAAAAGATATTGCATCACAGAAAGAGTCAAACTCTTTTCCAAATTCACTAAATGCGTCTAGTTTTCTTGCTGTTTGTCCATCTAAGCCATCACACACCATAGCTAATATTATAAACCAAATAGCCTTTGAAAAATCCCCCGCTATAGAAGCTGTGATACTTAGATATCCTAAAAACATATTTGCTGCTGTAATTGCATTTGGTGCAATATACTTTCTTTCTACCATTTTTAACCATCTCCCTATTTTACAAATCTATTTGATTTTATCACAAATATAGGATAAAATCAACATATCTATACTTTTCAAAATATTTGTATGAAAGAGAGAACTTATGAATAAACAATACTTTTTTAATCTTTTTAATAACGAAGACCAATTTTTAATAGCTTCAATTTTTGAGGATATCTCTCTTTGTTTAGAGATTGAATATCCTGTTTATGGAACAACTTTTTTACCGCCACATATTTGGACAAAACTTTTAGAGGTTTCTAAATCTTTAAATTTAAAAATTTTTAAATATGGATTAACACCGAATAGTGAAAAGCAACTTCTTGTTTTTATTCCAGAATCTTTTGATTTTAAAGATTCTGAACCCCCTGTGACATATTTTAAAATAGATGCTTCAAATAAATTTAAAATACTCGAGCATAAAGATTTTTTAGGTTCTATTATGAGCTTAGGATTAAAAAGAGAAACTTTAGGTGATATTTTAATAGAAAATAATATTGGATATTGTGTAGCTTTAACTGATATTTTCAATATAATTAACTCATCATTAAAACAGATAAACACTATCCCTATAAAAATTTCAAAAATTTCAGAAAATATTATTCCTGAAGTTAAATTTAAAGAGTTTTCAGATAGTGTTGCTTCATTTAGATTAGACTGTATAATCTCATCTATTGGAAATATCTCTAGAAATATTGGTGTAAATTTAATTGAAAGTGGAGATGTTTCTATTAACTATTCTGTTCAAAAAACTAAGAATAAAATTCTTGAAATTGGTGATGTTATAACAATTCGAAAAAAAGGTAAATTTATTCTTTATAAAAATTTAGGTGAAAATAAAAAAGGTAAGTTTAAAATACTTATAAAACAATACATTTAGGGAGGGATTTATGAAAACTGTTAAAACTGTTGATGCAGTAGGTATGATTTTATGTCATGATATTACAAAAATTGTTCCAGGAGAATTTAAAGGTGTCGCTTTTAAAAAAGGACATATTATTACTATAGATGACATTCCACAACTTTTAAAATTAGGAAAAGATAATCTTTTTGTTTGGGAGCATGTAGAGGGAACTCTTCATGAAAATGATGCTGCTATTAGAATTAAAAATCATATTGCAGGTGATGGTTTAGATTTTTCAACTATAAAAGAGGGTAAAATCGATTTTATTAGTAATATCGATGGCTTGTTAAAAGTTAATGTTGAAGAGCTTTTAAAAATAAACAGTCTTAGAGAGATTATAGTTGCTACTTTACACAATAATACACCTGTAAAAAAAGGAACTAAAGTTGCTGGAACAAGAGTTATTCCTCTTGTTATAGATGAAGCTAAAATTCTTGAAATGGAAAAAATTGCTGAGAAAAAAATTGTTCAAATAATGCCAATCAAGCCTAAAAAAATAGCTATAATTACAACTGGAAATGAAGTTTTTTATGGACGGATTGAAGATAAATTTGGACCTATTTTAATCAAAAAAGTAAAGGAATACGGATGCGAAGTGATTTATCATACTTTTTCTTCTGATGATAAAGAGATGATAAAAGAAAAGATTGCTGAAGCTTTAAATAGTGAAGCTGAGCTCGTTTTATGTACAGGAGGAATGTCTGTTGATCCTGATGATAGAACTCCTCTTGCTATTAGAGAGATGGGAGGAGAGCTTATAACTTACGGTTCACCTGTTTTACCTGGTGCTATGCTACTTCTAGCTTATCATAATGAAAAAGCAATACTCGGTCTTCCTGGTTGCGTTATGCACTCTAAAAGAACTGCTTTTGATTTAGTTCTTCCCCGTATTTTAGCAGATGAAAGATTAAGCTTTAAAGATATTGCTCAATATGGGCATGGTGGTCTTTGCTTAGATTGTCCTATTTGCACTTTCCCGCATTGCTCATTCGGTAAATAAGTTATTTAGAAAAAAGCTTTAGCTCAAGATTATTCTTGGACTAAAGCTTTTCTTTTTAATAAACTCTTATAGTTTGAGTATATTTTTTTTGTTCATTTGAATTCAATTTTTGAATATCTTTTTTACATTCAACTAAATTTGAATTTTCTGTAAAATCAGTTATCCCAGCCCAAGGCTCTAAACAGATGAACTCACTTGAATCTACACTTGTCCAAACTGCAAGATTTTGTAAATTCTCGAATCCAAACTCTACTCCATGAGTTGAGTTTAAATGCTTAATATTAACTTTATTATCCCCTAATCCGCTAAATACCAAAGCATCTTTAAGGAATTTCTCTTTTGATAACATAAACTTTTCAGTGAATGTATGTTTTTCAAAGTTTGATGATAAGAAACTTTTATTCGTTTCATCAATTTTGTATAAATTACATTCTTTTTCTGGAAATTCAAGATAATAATTTTCAAAGTTTTTATCATTGTTATAGTTACAATAAAAAGCTGTATGTCCCCCTATATGATAATACATCTCAACAACATCACTATTTTTAACTATATAGTTATGATGCAATGTATCATCTTCTAAGATATATTCAACTATTAACAAAAAGTTGTAAGGATATTTTTCCTCTGTGTAAGCATTCGGTTTTAATTGAAATCTTGCAACAGTTTCAGTTAATTCTAAAACTTCGAAATCAACATCTCTAGTAAATCCATGCTTTGTCATCGGAAGGGTTACCCTTTCATCTTTTCCTAAGCTATAATCTATAGTTCCAGTCACAATATTTCCTATAAATGGAAATAGATTAGGTGCACTTTTTTTAAAACTTCCCTCTGTTCCTGGCCATACATATTCTATACCATTATCTTTATTTACGATACTTTTAAGCTCTGCACCGAATTTATTTATTAATACAACTAGTTTTTCATTTTCTATTTTTATCATGAAACTTTCTCCCCCTGTTTAAAATTAGTATTGAACTAAATTTGGAAACTGTGAATCTAAGATTTCATCCATATCAGATGTAAACTCAGCATTTTCTTCGTTCTTTAAGAATGCTTCTACATCTCCAGTTATTTCAATTCTTTCAATGATATCCCCTTGCTTTACAGAATCTACAACTTTTTGATCAGCATCTGAAACTACCTCTCCAAATATTGTATGCTTGTAGTTTAACCAAGGTGTTTCAACATGTGTAATAAAGAATTGTGAACCATTTGTTTCTGGTCCAGCATTAGCCATTGCTAATTTTCCTTTTTTATCGAAAACTACTCCTTCTTTAAACTCGTCTATAAATTGGTATCCTGGTCCACCTGTTCCTGTTCCTGTAGGATCTCCACCTTGAATCATGAAATCTTCAAGAACTCTATGGAATTTAATTCCGTTATAGTATTCTCTCATTGCTAAGTGAGCAAAGTTTAATACTGTTACTGGTGCTACTTCTGGGAAAAGAACTAAGTTTATTTCACCTCTTTTTGTTACTATTTTAGCGTTTAATTTAACATTGTTCATACTTCTAACCTCCATATTTTTTCCTAAGACAACTCTTGGTTTTGCAAACATTTTTTTTGAAAGAAAAAAAACAATAAATACTGATAGCAAAAGTAAAATCTGTTTAAATCCTTTTTCCATTCTTACTATTCCTCCATTTTAAAAGCTTCTTTATATGTTTCTAAAAGTTCCTCTTCTGAAACAACCCCATATATTTCATAAGGCCATTTTGATTCAAATTTTCTTTTTAGTTGCTCAATATCTTTTTCTACTCTTAGATATTTCACTTCTATCTCTCTCAACTCTTCTCTCACTGGTTGCAGCTTATAGATTATATCAAATTGTTCCTCTTCTTGTATAGTATCTTTTAATAAGTTTTCTAAATTTTGCTCTTCAGATGCTAAAAGATTATATTTTTCTAAAATTTTATCTTTTTTGTCTAAAAGTCTATTTAAATTATACTTAAAAAATCTTTTTACAACTATAGCTCCAGAATTATTTTTGAATTCCTCTCTTTTAGAAAGATAATTTTCAATTTGAGATGTTGATAAATTATTTTTCTCTCTAATCTCTTCCACCATCTCTTTAAAAGCAGTAAATTCCTCTTCAGGCATATTTTCAACTTTCATTTCTAAAAGTGCACCATAAATTTTTTCATATGATTTTACTACTTTATCCTCTAAAAGTTCTACTCCAGAAAGGTCACCCATCTCTTTTAATTTATCAATTTGTGATGATGTCATCTTTAAAACTGTTAATATAATCTCTGTAGCATACGCTCTAAATTTCTCTTTCTTCATCTACTTTTTCTCCTTTTTTTTCATAGATTTTCCAGCTAAAACTCCCATAGAACACGCAGCTTGAATATTGTATCCACCTGTATCTCCATCTATATCAAGTACTTCTCCAACAAAATACAATCCATCAATTATTTTCGATTCCATAGT
>JBOFLW010000121.1:0-1503 GCA_051658065.1 Cetobacterium sp. | reverse complement strand
TTCTGTTTTTCAGTTACTTTTGAAAGCCCTTCAGGTTTGACACTCCCACAACTAAAGTAGTGGGATTCTTGGGAAGTAGTTACTTTTAACAGCTAACTATATTTACCAAGCTTTAAGGGGTGTCCTCCCCTCTCGTATTTAGGCATTTGCCAATATATTTATACTTGCATTTAAATCTCTATCTATTTCTAATCCACAATCACATTTATATGTCCTATCACTTAATTTTAAATCTACTTTATAATTACCACAGCAAGAGCATGTTTTTGAACTTGGAAACCATCTATTAAGTACTTTTAACTCTTTTCCATGTTCAGTACATTTATATTTTAGCATATTAAAGAAACTATAAAACGATACTCTCCCTATAGCTCTTGCTAATTTTCTATTTTTCATCATACCTTTAACATTTAAATCTTCTACTGCTATTACATCAAATCTTTTTACTAAATCTGTTGAAAGTTTATGCTGAAAGTCTTTTCTTATATTTGATAATTGAAAATATAGTTTGTTTATCGCTTTTTTTAATTTTAAATAATTACAACTTCCTTTTACTCTTTTAGATAATCTTCTTTGAAGAACTGCTATTCTACTTTCTATTTTCCATATTTTTTTAGGTATCTGAAACTGCTCCCCAGTACTAATAGTAGCAAATGTTTTTATTCCAACATCTATCCCTATTTCTCCACCTGTTTTTGAATATTTATTTAATGTTGATACTTCAACATTAAAAGAGATATAGTATCTGTCTACTTCTTTAGATAGTGTACATAATCCTATTTTATCAACTTTTAATTGTCTACTTAATTCTATATTTATTACACCTAATTTAGGTATTTTTATAGCGTTTTCTTCTATTATAGGTTTTGTTGTATAACTCTCTTTAAGGTTTCTTTTAGATTTAAATTTTGGATATTTAGCCACTCCTTTAAAAAATCTTCTATAAGATTCATCAAGCTGTCTTAGAGTTTGCTGAAGTGATTTAGAATCTGTTTCTTTTAACCATTCATCTGATTCTTTAGCTACAGTTAATAGTAGGCACATACTCGCAAAATTCATTTTTAATTTAAACTCTTTATATCTAAACTCTCTTATAGCTAGAAATTGATTCCAAACATATCTATTTCCATTTAAATTTTTATCAATTTGTTCTATCTGCTCCTCAGTTGGATAAAACCTATATTTATACCCTTTATTCATTATTTCACCCCCTTTTCTTTTGATTTTCTACATATCGTTTTATTGTATCGGAAGATACACTACCTGCTGTTGAAACAAAGTAGCTTCTTGTCCATAAACTTGGTGATTTTAACAATAGAGGAAACTCCTTTCTTAATACTATACTAGTATTCCCTTTTAATATTTTCATTATATCAGATGGTGAAAACTTAGGTAGAGCATTCACAAATATATGTGCGTGGTCTCTATCGCATTCTATCGCTAGAATTTTAATATCGTTCTTTTCTGCTACCTCAATTACAGTTTTTTTAAAAACATCTTCTA
>JBOFLW010000120.1:0-10614 GCA_051658065.1 Cetobacterium sp. | reverse complement strand
TTATGAAAGTGGTTGAAGTTAACCCTAGTGATAGAGAATTAATTTTTAAAATTCATAAAAATGAAATAGAAAGCTTTGGAGAGATGGGTGGAGCTGATATGTGGATGATTATGAGTTTTATACGTTATGGAAAACTTTTTGTATTGATAGATGAAGATGAAAAACTACTATCAGTAACCCAGTATCAGTCTGTATTTCAAAAAAATGAAGTTTTTTTATATGGATTTTCGACACCATTTAAAGAGAGAGGTAAAGGATATGGTAAAAAATTATTAGAAAAAACTCATAAATTATTAGAAAAAAAAGGTATACTTAAGATATTTTTAACAGTAGATCCAGAGAATTTGGTGGCAATAAAAATGTACAAAAAAATGGGTTACAAAATTGAAAAATTAGAAAAAAATGAATATGGTCTTGGAATTGATAGATACTTAATGTGTAAAAACCTCTGATTTTCTTGACAAAGGTCAAAAAAAAGTGTATATTCTAAAGAAACAATAGTTACAAAATTGTAATTATTACAAAGGAGAGGAAGCATGTATGTTGAAAATATAGGAGCACATTTAAAAATACATGATATAAAGCCTTCATATCAGAGAATGAAAATTTTTGAATATTTGTTAGAAAATAAAAGTCATCCAACAGTAGATGAAATTTATAAGGCTTTATGCCCTGAGATTCCAACTCTTTCTAAAACTACAGTTTATAATACTCTAAATTTATTTATAGAAAAAGGAATAACAAAAGTAATAACAATAGAAGAAAATGAAACAAGATATGATGCTGATATTCATGTACATGGTCATTTTAAATGTGTTGAATGTAAAAAAGTTTATGATATCCCAGTATCTATTGATCAGTTGATGATAAATAGTATGGATGGATTTAAAGTAGATGAATATGATATTTATTTTAAAGGAATTTGTCCAAATTGTCAGAATAAGTAAGAGATAATAAAAAAATATTTTATAAAGTGGAGGAGGCTATAATGAAAGTTTTTGAAATTTTTAAAGTAAAAGAGAATCCAGTTTTATTAGAAGTACTTGTGGCAGATAAAGAGGTTTCAGTTGAAGGGTTAGAATTGGTTCATGAAAAAACTGAGGATGCATCAACAGAGAAACACGTTCCTTTTGTAGAGGAAAAAGAGGATGGATATTTAGTAAAAGTTGGAAAAGAGGTAGCTCATCCAATGACAGAGGCACATTATATTCAAATAATAGAAATCTGTGTAGATAACTTCTTATATAGAAAATATTTAAAACCAAATGAAGCACCAGAGGCATATTTCAAAGTACCAAAAGGGAAAAGTGTTTGTGCTAGAGAGTATTGTAATATCCATGGATTATGGAACAGTTAATCATCTTGGAGGTTTTAAATGGCTAAATATATGAGATGTGTTATATGTAGTTATGTTTATGATGAATTAGTTGGAGATACAGAAAATGGAGTCAATCCAGGAACAAATTGGGATGAAGTGCCAGAAAATTGGGTTTGCCCAGTTTGTTATGTAGGAAAAGACCATTTTGAAGAGATAGAGTGATGAATTGAAACCTCTTAGCTAGTATGCTAAGAGGTTTTTTTATGATATAATAAAGCAATAAGATGTAGTCAGAAAGGAAAATTGATGAAGTTAGCAATTCTAGGAAGTGGAAGCAAAGGCAACTCTATTTTTTTAGAAACAGACAATATAAAATTACTAATAGATGCAGGATTTAGTGGAAAAAAAATAGAGTTACAACTTAAAAATATAGGTGTAAATATATCAGAAATAGATGGAATATTAATAACTCATGAGCATGGAGATCATATTTTAGGTGCTGGAATAGTTTCGAGAAAGTATGACGTTCCAATATATATTACAAAAGAGAGTTATGAATCAGGTTTATTAAAATTAGGAAAGATAAGTCCTGAAAATTTGAGATTTATAGAGTCAGAGTTTACCCTTGGAAAAAGTACTGTTTATCCTTTTGACGTTATGCATGATGCAGAAAGGACAATTGGATTTAGAATAGAGGAGAGTACAGGCTCTAAGATAGCGATAGCTACAGATTTGGGATATATTGATAATACAATAAGAGAATCTTTTAAAGAGGTTGATGTTATAATTATAGAGTGTAACTATGATCACAATACGTTGATGACATGCTCATATCCATGGGATTTGAAGGCACGTGTAAAAAGTAGAAATGGTCATTTATCAAATACAGATTGTGCTAGATTTTTATGTGAGATGTATCATGAAAATATGAAGAAAATATATTTAGCTCATATGAGTCAAGAGAGTAATAATCCTGAAATTGCTTTAAGTGAAGTTTTAGAAGAGTTATCAAAAAATAATATAGAGATTCCTGTAGAGATAGCAGGGCAAGATTTAACTACAGAGATGATTATATTTTAGGAGGATGTTGTGCAAGAGATTGAAAAGTTATTAGAAGAGTTAAAGTTTGAAATTGGTGGAACTGATGCTTTTAGAAATAGTAAAGAAAAAGTGATATTAGGAACTGGAAATTTTGAAGGTAAAGTTATGTTTATAGGAGATGATAATAACTTATACTTAGATGAAAATTTAAAAGTTCGTTCAGGTTCTAGCGGTGAGTTTTTGATAAAACTTTGTGACATAGTTGGATTGCTTCCAGAAGAGTACTATATTACAACGTTAACAAAATCAGATAAGAAATATCGTGAGTTAGAAGAGAGAGATAAAAGGGATTTGAAAGAGTATTTGATGATGCAGATATCTTTAATAAATCCAAAAGTGATAGTAGCACTTGGGCAAGATGTAGCTGAACTTCTTCTAGAAAGAGAGTTTAAGTTTTTACAAGAGAAAGGTCAAATTTTAAAATGGAAGGGCGATATTGGAATATTAGCTACTTATGATGCAAATTTTGCTAAAAAATCAAGAGATGATGGTGGAAAAAGAGCTAAAGTTGCAGTTGATTTTTGGGGAGATTTAAAAACAGTAAAAAATAATATAGAGGAGATTTAGTATGAAGATATTGGTTGTTAGATTTAAACAGATAGGAGATGCAATTCTTTCATCAGTTATATGCAAAAGTCTGAAAGCAACTTATCCTAATGCAAAAATTGATTATGTTTTATATGAACATGTAGCTCCATTATTTCAACATCAATTATATTTGAATAAAGTTATATCAATTACAAAAGATGAACAAAAAAATCCATTTAAATATGTAAAAAAAGTTTGGGAAGTTACAAGAGAGGATTATGATTTAGTTATAGATATAATGTCTACTCCAAAAAGTGAATTATTTACATTTTTTTCTAGAAAAGCAAACTATAAAATAGGAAGAATGAAGCCTAAAAGAGGGTACTCTTATACTCATAAAATACCAGAACCTTCAAGTGAATTTGATAAAGCTGAAAAGTTTTTAAAAATGTTAGTCCCTCTTTCAGAGGATGGAGTAGATGTTAAATTAGATAAAAACTATTCTTTAACCTTTTTAGAGAGTGAAATGAATGAATTAAAAGAAAGAATGGTTAAAGCAGGAGTGGATTTTAAGAAATTTATAATACCTTTAGCTATAAATTCTAGAAGAGAATCAAAAGTTTATCCAATAGAGCTTATGAAAGAGTTGGCACAAAAGATATTAGCTACTTTTGATTGTCAGATTATTCTATACTACTCTCCAGAAGAGATGGCATTTGCTAAAAAATTCCATGAAGATTTAAATTTTGATAAGAGAATTATATCAGATATTAAAACAAAAAGTATAAGAGAGTTGGGTGCTTTATTAGGAAATTGTGACCTATTTGTTGGAAATGAAGGAGGACCGAGACATTTAGCTCAAGCTTTAGATATTCCAAGCTTTGCAATTTTTAGTCCAGGTTCGAAAAAAAGAGATTGGCTATCTAAAAATAACTTTAGACACGAAGGTATTGAACCAAAAGATATTTTAGATGAAGTAGAGTATGAAAAGTTATCTTATGATGAAAAATATAGAGTTATGACACCAGATAGAATATTAGAAGAGATAAAGAGAAAAATAGTCTTAACAGGCAAATATATTGAAAAAAATAGTTCGTTATGATAAAATTTAGATAAAATATTTAAACATCAGGAGGGAATTTTGTGGCAGGACATAGTAAATGGTCTAATATAAAGCACAGAAAAGGTGCTCAAGACATTAAAAGAGGAAAAATATTTACAAAATTAGGAAAAGAGTTAACAATTGCAGCTAAAGAGGCGGGTGGAGATTTAAACTTTAACCCAAGATTAAGACTTGCAGTAGAGAAAGCAAAAGCTGCTAATATGCCAAAAGATAACCTAGAGAGAGCTATCAAAAAAGGAACTGGAGAGCTTGAAGGTGTAGACTATATGGAAATCAGATATGAAGGATATGGTCCAGAAGGAACTGCCTTTATAGTAGAGGTTGTAACTGATAACAAAAATAGATCTGCTTCAGAAGTAAGAGCTGCATTCTCAAGAAGAAGTGGAAACTTAGGAACTGATGGAGCTGTAGCTTGGATGTTTGCTAGAAAAGGTGAAATCGTAATAATTGGAGAGGGAATCGACGCTGACGAATTGATGATGGCTGCTTTAGAAGCTGGTGCTGAAGATGTTAGAGATGAAGATGGAGAGTTTACGGTTATAACTGATCCAATCGATTGCAACACAGTAGCAGAAGAGCTTAAAAAAGCTGGATATAATGTAACAGAATCAGAAGTTGCAATGATACCTGATAATAAAGTACAGATAACAGATTTAGATACAGCTAAAAAAGTAATGGCTTTATATGAAGCTTTAGATGATTTAGATGATGTAAATGATGTTTATTCAAACTTTGATATATCAGATGAGTTATTAGAGCAACTGTAAAATATATAGATATAAAAAATAAGCTCTGTTCATTTGAACAGAGCTTATTGAAATATTACAGCCATAGTTAATGAACCAGCATATCTACCTAAGGCAGCATCTTTAGGAACGTTTAACTCGGCATCAAAATCATATTTGAATTCACCTTTTTCATTTAATTTAGTACTTGGTCCATAATCAGAAACGTTAACTAAATTAACAGTTAGTATATCATCAGTTGAAGATTCATGTTTCAAAGTAACTGATTTGCTAAAAGAATTTAAGTTGCCTCCTCCTAAAGAAACCTTGATATTTTGTCCTGGTTCTCCAAAAGCTGTAAATCCATGTCTTGAAGATGAATGTGAACTTCCCTGTATAACATTCCCAAACTCAATATCACCATTATGAACAACCTTTAAAGGTTCTATAACTTTGGCAGTTATATTCATAGTTTTTTCATCTTCATTAGATGCAAATATATTTAAAGCGATTATTAAAAATAAAATAATTTTTTTCAAAATAATCTCCTATATTTTTTATTGATATTGAACTCTAGCTATAATTTCACCGCTATATTCTCCAGTAGGAGTATCTGTAGTAGGGTTGATAGAACCGTTGATATTTAAAGCAAGATTACCAGATTCATTTAGTGTTAATGAAGTTTTTCCTTCAGAAAGTCCTTCGAAATCAATATCTAAACCAGCAGATCTTGTTGCGTTAGTTAATGTTTTTGGAAGTGTAGTTGTAATATCAACTGTAGCACCAGGTTCTCCAGCAACAGCATAAGCACCAGTAGCATCAGCTTTTGTTCCTTGGATAATAGTTCCAAATGCCATATCTTTAGTTACTTTAATAGTAAGTGGTTTAATAACTGTTGCAGTTACGTTCATAGTTGCAGATTCCTCTTTGTTTCCAGTTGGAGCTCCGAAAGCAGATACCGTTAAAGCTAATGATAAAAGTGTTAATAGTTTTTTCAATTTAATTCCTCCCGTTTTATAAAAAATTTTAAAATAAAAAAGCCAGTTGCTTTAATAACCGAAATGGTTACTAGCAACTGGCTGTCATTTTAAAGACCCTATAGTTTTGCGTCACAGAGTTTCCTCTACTTTGCCATATTTATTTATACTATAATAATATAATAAAAAATCAAAAAAGTCAAATGAAAAGTGTGCTATAATAAAAAAAAGGTGGTGATTATTATTTATAAAGAGATTTATAAAAGCATTGAGCTATTAAATTTAAAAATATTTTCTAAATTTACTCGTTTGAAATTAGAAAAATTAAATATAAAGTGTTTAAATGATTTAATCTATTATTTTCCAAGAGCTTATGATGATAGAACAAATTTAAAAAAAATAGCTGAACTCCGTGGTGATGAATATGTTGTTTTAAAAGGAGTTATAATGAATATATCATCTCCACCAACTAAAACAGGTATGAGTATGGTAAAAGCTTCAATAAATGATGGAACAGGATTGTTAGAAGCGGTTTGGTTTCAAAGACCATATTTGAAAAAAAGTTTAAAGATGGGTGAAGAGTATATCTTTATAGGAAAAATAAAACAAGGTTATACATTCCAAATGATTAATCCTGAGTTTAAGCTATATAAAGGTCAGGAAAATAGGGGGGAGACACTACCTATTTATAGCTCTACAAAAGAGTTGACACAAAATAATCTGAGAAAAATCTTAAAAGTAGCTTTAGATAATTTTTTAGATTTATTTGAAGAAAATATTCCCGAGGAGATTTTGAAAAAATATGATTTGATGGATAGAAAAACTGCTCTTTTAGAGATTCATTTTCCAACAAATCCTAGAAATTTAGAATCAGCAAAAAGACGATTCGCAGTTGAAGAGTTACTCATATTAGAGATGGGAATTTTGCAAAAACGTTTTGAAATTGATATGAATAACAATGGAATATATAAAATTGATGGAAAAAAAGAGATTGTTTCAAAATATTTACAAAATTTAGAATTTAGTTTAACTCGTGCTCAAAAAAGAGTTATAACTGAAATTTACAAAGGGTTAAATGCAGGTAAGATTGTAAACTATCTAATTCAAGGTGATGTTGGAAGTGGAAAAACAGTTGTCGCTGTTTTATTACTATTATATATAGTAGAAAATGGTTATCAAGGGGTTTTAATGGCTCCAACAGAGATATTAGCAACTCAACACTATCTATCTGTCTATGAAACCTTAGGAAACTTAGGGATAAGAGTAGAACTTTTAACTGGAAGTGTAAAAGGTAAAAAAAGAGAGGAGATGCTCGAAAAATTAAAATCTGGAGAGATAAATATTGTGATTGGAACACATGCAATTATAGAGGAGAGTGTCCAATTTCATAAATTAGGTTTGATAGTAATAGATGAACAACATAGGTTTGGTGTTTTACAGAGAAAAATTTTAAGGGATAAAGGTGTCTTGGCAAATCTTATTGTAATGAGTGCTACTCCAATTCCAAGGTCATTAGCTCTTAGTATCTATGGAGATTTAGATGTAGCTGTTATAGATGAGTTACCTCCAGGAAGAAAAGCTATCAAAACAAAGTGGATTAGTGAAGTAGAGGATGAATATAAAATGTATCGTTTTATAAATAAGAAACTCGAAGAGGGAAGACAAGCTTATTTTGTAGCTTCTTTAATTGATGAAAGTGAAAAATTATCAGCTAAATCAACAGAGGAGTTATATTCAGAAGTTATGAAGCATTTACCAAATTACAGAGTTGGTGTTTTGCATGGTAGAATGAAAAATAGAGAAAAAGATGAAGTTATGCATAAGTTTAAAAATAGAGAATTAGATATATTAGTTTCTACTTTAGTAATAGAGGTTGGAGTTAATGTTCCAAACTCTACGGTTATGGTAATTAGTAATTCTGAAAGATTTGGACTAGCAACTTTACACCAACTTCGAGGTAGAGTTGGTAGAGGTGAGCATCAATCTTATTGCTTCTTATTATCATCAACAGAAAATGATACTTCATCAGCTAGGCTTAAAGTTTTAGAAAGTACTGAGGATGGATTTAAAATAGCGGAAGAGGATTTAAGACTCAGAAAATCAGGTGAAATATTCGGAGTAAAACAGAGTGGATTGAGTGATTTAAAATTTGTAGATATAGTTCACGATATAAAAACAATAAAATTAGTTAAAGATATTTGTATAGAATATTTAAAAAATAATTCTGGTAAGATAAGTAATAATATTTTAAAAATGGATATTGAGGAAAAATTCAACAAAAGTTTGACCTCATAAAAGAAATTATGATAAAATATGAGATAAAATCGATTAACAAACGGAGGCAAAAATGAGATTAAGTAGATATTATGTAAAAACTCTAAAGGAAACTCCTAAAGAGGCAGAAGTAATCAGTCATAAGCTATTACTTAGATCAGGAATGATCAAGAGATTAGCAAGTGGTGTTTATACATATCTTCCTTTAGGATTAAAAGCTTTAAAGAAAGTAGAAGGAATTGTAAGAGAAGAGATGAATAGAGCAGGTTCTCAAGAGATATTCATGCCAGTTTTACAACCAGCAGAGCTTTGGAAAGAGAGTGGAAGATGGGATGTAATGGGTGCTGAAATGATGAGAATTCAAGACAGACACTCTAGAGAGTTTGCACTTGGACCAACACATGAAGAGGTAATCACTGATATTATCAGAAATGATATTTCATCATACAAATCATTACCATTAAATTTATACCAAATTCAAACTAAATTCAGAGATGAAAGAAGACCTAGATTTGGACTTATGAGAGGAAGAGAGTTCCTGATGAAGGATGCTTACTCATTCCATGCATCAAAGGAATCTTTAGATGATGAGTTTGAAAATATGAAAGCTGCATACACTAGAGTTTTCGAAAGATGTGGATTAAAGTTTAGAGCAGTTGAAGCTGACTCTGGAGCAATAGGTGGAAGCGGTTCTCAAGAGTTCCATGTATTAGCTGATTCTGGAGAAGATGAAATCATCTACTGCCCATCTTGTGATTATGCTGCAAACGTAGAAACAGCAAAAAGTATCATAAAGAGCTTAGATAAAGCTGAAGCTTTAGAGTTAGAATTAAAAGATACTCCAAACGTATCTAAAATATCTGATGTTGTAGAGTTCTTAAATGTTCCAACTGCTCAAACAGTAAAAGCTATGATGTATAAGGATGTTGTAACAGATGAGGTTTACATGGTTCTTATAAGAGGAGACTTCGAAGTTAATGAAGTTAAATTAAAAAACATAATAGATACAATAGATGTAGCTCTATTAAATGATGCTGAGTTAGAATCATTAGGATTAATCAAAGGATTTATTGGTCCAGTGGGAATCGATAAAGATAAAATAAAAGTAATTGCAGATGAAAGTGTAGTAGGAATTTCTAACCATACAGCTGGTGGAAATAAAGTGGATACTCATTTTGTAAATGTAAATTATGGAAGAGATTATGAAGCATCAGTTGTTGCAGATGTAAGAACTGTAATGATTGGAGAGGGATGTCCTAAGTGTGACGGAGAACTTCAAAGTGCTAGAGGAATCGAAAGTGGACATATCTTTAAATTAGGAGATAAGTACTCGAAAGCTTTAAATGCTACTTTCTTAGATGAAAATGGAAAGAGTAAAGTTATGGAGATGGGATGTTATGGTATTGGAGTTTCAAGAACTATGGCATCATCAATTGAACAAAACAATGATGAAAATGGAATAATCTGGCCATCATCAATCGCTCCATTTGTAGTGGATGTAATTCCTGCAAATATGAAAGCTGAGGATCAAGTTTCTTTAGCTGAAGAGATATACTCTGCTTTCCAAAAAGAAAATATAGATGTGGCTTTAGATGATAGAGATGAAAGAATAGGATTTAAGTTCAAAGATGGAGATTTAATAGGATATCCATTCAAAGTTGTAGCTGGAAAAAAAGCTGCAGAAGGAATTGTAGAGCTTAAAATAAGAAGAACAAATGAAACTTTAGAAGTATCTAAAGATGATGTTGTAGAAACAGTAAAAGAATTAATGAAAAAATACTAATTTAAATAAAGGAGAGTACCAAAAATATTTTGGACTCTCCTTTTTTCTATTTTGTATAAGTATTTAAATAACCTAAAATTTTCTTTTTAACTCTTTGAATAGTATTATCAATTTTTTTAGGAGATTCATCTAAAAATGTAGCTATTTCAATATAGCTGTATTCTTTACAAAGATATGAGAAAACTTTTCTTTCTAAAGAGCTTAAATTTTCCTCTAAGAATGATGTCAATAGATTAACAAGTTCTTTTCCTAAAAAAATATCTTCTGGAGAATAAAAACCTAATGATGGGAAAGAGTAGTGAACACTTTCTTCGTGAGTAGAGTATCCTTCACCTTGCATTGCTTGGTTTAGATTTTTATATTTGTCAGAGTTATGATTTTTAACAGCAGTAATCATCTGTCTTCTAATGCAAAGATTAGCAAATGTACTAAAGCATGCATTTCTATTATCATCGTAAGATTTAATTGCTTTTATGAGTCCAATGAAGCCTTCTTGCATAAGGTCATCACTATCTCCACCTTTCAAGAAAAATGAACGATTATTTTTGTAAATTGCCCCTTGGTACTCTCTGATAATCTTTTCAATAGATTCTTCATCACCACTTTGTGCTAAAAAAATATCTTTCTTTTCAATCATAAGTTCTACCCGTTACCAAATACTTATAAAACTCTATAATTATTTTAATAAAATATATAAAGTCAAAAGTATCATTCCTTTTTCATAGAATTCAATTTTGTCTACATTTAGAGACTACTCTCGTTTTTATAACTCTTCAAAGGCTTAA
>JBOFLW010000119.1:0-2678 GCA_051658065.1 Cetobacterium sp. | reverse complement strand
ATGTCAGGAAGCATGGGTATGGGGGGGTCAAACACTGTATTTGGAGTATCAAAAGATGGTGGACCATTAGCCAAAGCAACTGAAGTAGTAGCATTTTTATTTATACTTTCAGCACTTCTTCTGTATCTAGTAAAATAGTTAAAAGAATCAAAGGCGTGTTGGGGTACACAATACGCTTTTTTATTTTAAAAAATAGGTTGTGATTTTATGCAAAGTATATTTAATAAAAATTTTGAAAATGCAAAGCCATTATCAACGAGATTGAGACCTACAAAATTTAGTGATTTAAAAGGGCAAGAAAAAATTCTAGGAACAAATGGTATTTTAAGAAAAATAATAGAGAGTAAAAATTTATCTAATATGATTTTACATGGTCCATCTGGTACTGGAAAAAGTTCATTAGGAGAAATTATTTCAAAAGAACTAGATTATAATTTTGAAACGTTAAATGCTACAACAGCTAACTTGAATGATTTAAGAGATATAATAGAAAAAGCTAAAAGTTGCTTGGAATTTTATGGTAAAAAAACTATTTTATTTTTAGATGAAATTCATAGATTTAATAAGAATCAGCAAGATGCTTTACTTTCATATACAGAATCAGGAATATTAACTTTAGTAGGAGCAACTACAGAAAATCCTTATCATAGTTTAAATAATGCTCTTTTATCTAGATGTTTAATTTTTGAATTTAAATTGCTTTCAAGAGAAAATATTACTGAAATACTAGAAAAAGGTGAAAAATTACTAGAGATTAAATTACCAATTGAGATAAAGGATGTTATTCTTGATATATCCCAAGGAGACAGTAGAATTGCTATAAATTATTTGGAGCTTTATAAAAATAGTTGTATAGGATATAATAAAGAAGAGATTATTAACATTTTTAGAGATAGGAGAGCTTCTTATCACAAAGATGAAGATAAATATAATCTTATTTCTGCCATGATAAAAAGCATAAGAGGAAGTGATCCGGATTCGGCAGTATATTGGTTAGCAAGACTCTTATATGGAGGAGAAGACCCAAGATATATAGCTAGAAGAATATGTATTCATGCAAGTGAAGATATAGGAATGGCTAATCCTGAAGCTATGATTATAGCAAACAGTGCTATGAACGCAAGTGAAAAGATAGGGATGCCAGAAATAAGAATAATTTTATCTCAAGCAGTGATATATTTAGCTATTTCAACAAAAAGTAACTCTTGTTACTTAGCTATTAATGAAGCTTTGAAAGATGTAGAAGATGGTAATTTAGAACCAGTACCATTAAATATTTTAGATAAAGCTGTTGGGTATAATTATCCGCATGATTATAAAGATAATTTTGTAAAGCAGAATTATAGAAAAAGTTCTAAAAAATATTATGTTCCAGGAAATAATAAAAATGAAAAAATGATTGAAGAAAAATTAGAAAAATTATGGAAATTAAAATAATTGAGGTGAAAAAATGAAGTTGATTAAAGCAGTTAGAGGAACAAAAGATATATACGGAGATGATGGAATAAAATACGATTTTATTACAAGAACAGCCCAAGAATTTTTTGAAAATTATGGGTATTCTTTAATAAAAACTCCGATTTTTGAGGAGACAGATCTTTTTAAAAGAGGAGTAGGAGAGGGAACTGATATTGTTGAAAAAGAGATGTACACTTTTCAAGATAGAGGTGAAAGAAGCATAACATTAAGACCAGAAGGAACAGCAGCAGTTGTAAGATGTTATCTAGAAAATAAGATTCATGCAAAAGAAGAGGTTTCTAGATATTTCTACGCTGGTTCAATGTTTAGATATGAAAGACCACAAGCAGGAAGACAAAGAGAATTTAATCAAATAGGTGTAGAAGTTTTAGGTGAAAGTTCACCAATTCTAGATGCAGAAGTAATTTCAATGGGTTATTCTTTCTTAAACAAAATAGGAATAACAGATTTAGAAGTTACAATAAACTCAGTAGGTGAAAAAGAGAGTAGAGTTAAATATAGAGGAGCACTACTAAATTTCTTAGAGCCTATGAAAGAGGAGCTTTGTGACGATTGTAGAATGAGAATGGAAAAAAATCCATTAAGAGTATTAGATTGTAAAGTAGAAAAGTGTAAAGAATTAACAGCAGATGCTCCAATCATAACAGATTCATTAACAGAAGAAGAAAAAAATCACTATGAAACTGTAAAAAAATATTTAGAGATATTTGGTGTAAGATATAAAGAAGATCCAAGATTAGTAAGAGGTTTAGATTACTATTCAAGTACTGTATACGAAATTGTCACAAATAAATTAGGATCACAAGGAACAGTATTAGGTGGTGGAAGATACGATAATCTTTTAAAACAACTTGGAGATAAAGAGATTCCAGCATTTGGATTTGCTGCAGGAGTAGAAAGAATAATGATGCTTTTAGGAGATGAATTCCCTAAAAGAGATTTAGATGTATATATAGCATGGCTAGGAGAATCTACTATGGATTGTGGATTTAAAATAGCAAATGACTTAAGATTAGCTGGAAAATCAGTAGCTATTGATTATAATTTAAAAGGGATGAAATCTCATATGAAAAAAGCTGATAAAGTTGGAGCTAAAAATGTAATTATAATAGGTGAAGATGAGATGAGCAAAGGTGTTGTTATGTTAAAAGATTTCATCAACAGAACACAAGAAGAAGTAAGTATTGAAAATTTAAAAA
>JBOFLW010000118.1:0-11582 GCA_051658065.1 Cetobacterium sp. | reverse complement strand
TCTTTAAAAGACACAAATTAAACACACTAATTTACATTTTTTCAAATCACTAAATTATCTAAACGTAAAACATATTTTTTCAAAACTCTTAAAACAGCTTCAAACACTTTGTAAACATTGAGTTTCAAGCTTTTTTAATTCCCCAACTAATTTGGATTAGCTGGGGAATTGCAACTCTATCAAAATTTTAATTTTCTTGATGGATTTCTTTTTATATTTATTTGTAGTTTTTGAATAACTCTTTAAAAGACACAAATTAAACACACTAATTTATATTTATTCAAATCACTAAATTATCTAAACGTAAAACATATTTTTTCAAAACTCTTAAAACAGCTTCAAACACTTTGTAAACATTGAGTTTCAAGCTTTTTTAATTCCCCAACTAATTTGGATTAGCTGGGTAATACTTCCCTATATCTTTTTTGAATTTCTTTGTTCTATACATTATACAATTTAAGTTGTTTTTTTGTCAATGTTTCGCAAAACTTTTTATATCTTAGTCGATATAAATTTCTTTAACGTGTCATAAGCTTTATAGCTAACTTCTAATCTTGCTATCTTAGTTAGTTCTATTTCTCTCGTAACTTCTCTGTATGCTATGCTTTCTAACTCTAACACTTTCTTAATCTTATTTAGTTCTCTAACGCTTTTAAAGCTTAATAACATTTTGTTTTCATAAACTGAAATTATATTCATACCTCTAATCCTCCATACTATTTATTTTTTTTGTAAAAATTTCTTTATAATCTTCTCTTGCCAACTCTTTATTAAAAACATTATTAACTTTTGTAAAAAGTTGATATTCTGTTAGTACTTTATTTTTCTTATCTCTAAAATATTCTTTCTCTTGTAGATCTAAAAACTCTATAACTTTTTCATCTCTTGGAACAGGTTCAATAACTCCATCTAGCATAATTTCTTTTTTATATTTATAAAATGTATTTCTAGTTATTTCAGCAAGTTTTAATATTTCTGTGTCGTTAAGAGTTCCACCAAAATATTTACTATTTTTTTTAATGATTTCTTTAACTTTTAAAGATTTCTTAGTTATAATTTTAGAGTCTTTCTTTCTTCCTAGTACTGTTCCATTTTCTTTTAGGATTTTTAAAGCTTCTTTAGTTCTTTGTTTCATGTCATTAACTTCTTTCTCTGACTGTTCAAATGCTATTTGTATCTGTCTTGTTGCAAGTTGAATCATGTATTCACGAATACCTTTCATGATTGTTTGATTTAGTGTTTCATCTTCTACTTTGATGTTCTCATTGTTTTTAATTTTATCTTTATAAATTTCAGTGTTGATATAATTCTCTTTTAAAAATATTAAATTAATATCTCTGTTCATCAACTCAAAATACACATCAACACCCTCAATTGCATTTCTAGACATTCTAGACACTGAATCGAATATAATTGTATCGTTAGCTTTAACTTTCTTAATTAAGCTTTTAAATACTTTTCTATCTTCAACAACTGTACCTGTGAAAATTTCTTTATAAATTTTTGCACCTGGGAACTCTCTCAAAATATTCTCAATCTGTCTTTCTAGCTTCTGCTTGTACGTTGAAATTCTGCAATATCCATATATATTTTTTTCTTTCATCTTTTCACCTCATCAATATATTTTTGTATTGTTTTTGTCGTCCGTTTAAATTGAATCTTTTTATTTGTGTATAATAACACATATTTATATAGGAATCAATACTTTTTTTATTTAGGTTTAAATTGACTACTTTTTTTATACATGTATTTTCTAGGAAATGAAAAAAGGTGGAATATATCCACCCTCTTTTTTTACATCAACTTCTATTTCTACTATCAAATATTTGTATCTCTTTAAAATTTTGGTCTTGCAACAACTCTATTTGACTATCATCTTTTAAACTTACACAATTAACATTATTTGAATTATCTAGCCATATTGCTACAACAACCCCAGTACACACGATTTTATTTCCTTTTGTTAGTTTGTACCCTGTTTCTGTTTTTCTTAATTTATATCCATACAGGTTATCTCTGTGTTTTAGATTCTTAATTAATATAATAGCTTGTATTTCATTGTCAACATAATGTAAGTCTAATTTATGCAATATTTCAAAATCTTTTTTTTCTGTTCTTGTTACTATAAAGCCATCAACTTTTAACTTTTCATCAACTTTTAATTTTTCTAAGTCTTGAATCAATTGAAACTCTTTCATTTTCCAACCTCTATTATTTTTTATTTATTCTTGGTAACAAGCTGTACTCTAATCTTATACCAAGCTTTTTTCTAAAAACATATATCTAACCCAATATTTTCAATGCTTTATAGCGATTTTTAAAAAGTCAAAAAATTGCCAAAAAGCATACTTTAGGTATGCTTTACATCTATTTTTTAACACATTTTTTCAACTCTTTTTCTATCATTTTTACAGTATCTTTCAACTCTTTTTCAGTAGTAAATTTCAATGTTTCTGTTCTTGTGCTTTTGAATTTTTGAACAAAACTTTTCAACGATACTTTCAATCCACAACTCTTTAAAAGTCCTTTTAAAACGTTAGAGGTTAATATATAACCCTCGTAGTCTGCCCAAGCTATAAACTCACTAAAACTTATAAACTTCTTACTTTTTGTGTCTTTGAATTTTAAAGTTAATTGTTCTATGTAATCACGTTCAACTTGCTCTTGGAACTGCTGCATCTCTTTTAAATCTAAAATAAATGTATTTACTTTATCAACTATTGAACTTTTATTAATATCTGTAATTCTCAAATCTTTGTTATGTATCTCTAATCTTGTGTTTCCAGCTCTCTCAACTTTATCTTTACAGTTATAAGCTGTAAGCTCTAATCTATTGTTTGACAGCTTTAAATTTCCTAAATCACCTAGTTTTTTTATAGTTTTAAATACATCTGTTTTAAACTTTCTTTGTCTAGCATAACACTCTAAAAACATTCTAAACAAATTTTGTTTATCTTCTATTTCTTCTAAGAAGTCTACAGCCAAATCTAATCTATCTAAGCTATTAATTTTATTAATTTCTTTATTCATTTTTATCACCTCAAGAGCTTCTTTTACTGTTGATAATTTTCTATTCTTATTAAAATACAAACTAACTATTACAGACACTTTAGTATTATTATCTACTGTATATTTTGTTTTATCTTTCAATATAGCTTTGTTTTCTACTTTTTCAACTTCAATTGCTCCATCTATTTCAAATTGTATTGTATCTATTCCAGTATCTGTTATTTTCATTATTCATCAATTCCGAATTTTTTTATATCACTGAATAATCTTTCTAAAGCTGTAACAACTATTGTTTTTTTAGATGTTTTGAACTCTTTTGTTAACTCTTTTAAAACTTCAAAAGCGATTGGAGGAATGTTTATAGTATAACTTATAGTTACCTCATTTTCTTTTTGCTTTCTAAGCTCTATATCTTTGTTTTTGCACTCTTTCATCTCTTCGCCAAATCTCAATATAGCTGTTGCCACAATCCCTTTTTTAGCTATATTCAAGCTTTTATTTAGTGTATCTAGTTTCTCATATACTTCTTTTTGAATGTTTACATTGCTAAATATAGAACCCTCAAACTTCTCTGTTTTTCTTATTTTTACTTTTTTGTTTTTCATAACCTCTTTCCTCCAGTTTTTTTTATTTTGCTGTCGAGATTACAACTTTTTTTGTTAGATCTAATTTTTTTATTTAATTTTTTTTTGCTTTTTTTCTCTTTTTGTATTACAATACTTTATAATTTATTTAACGTATTTACAAAAAAATACTAGAAAAAAATATTTTTTCTAACAAAAAAAGAGTTATCTCATTGTTAATATTTTAAGTTTCGCTTCTTGGTCGGAATGAACTCAAAATATCTTTGGTGCTCTTTTTTTATTTGTGTATTATACCATTTTTTTTTATTGATAAGCTATGTTTTTGTAAAAAATTGTATTACATACAAATCTTTTTTTCTGTATATTAACATGTTTTATTTTTTAGTTCAATTCTAGCAGCTTCACAATAAAAAAAGAGCTTTTTCAGCTCTTCTATTTTTAAATCTCTATATCTAACCCCCCCAACATTTCATAATTATTATTTATCATTTCATTAGCTATTATTCCATTTTTAAAATATTTAATTTGCAACTCGTGTTTTAAGTCTAAAATTTTATTTTCTAAAATCATATGTATTTCAATTAGATCTCTTGCTGTTATATTTTCTTTTCTTAATTTTTCTAATTCTCCTGAAATATCTTTTTCTATTTTTTGAATTACTCCATTAATCTCTAAATTTTCTTTCATCATTAAAAAATTCAATATTACTTCTAATTTTTCAGAATCTTTTATTTTTTTATAACTCATTATTTGCTCAACTCCTTAGCTCTTGCCACTTCCTCGGCTTTTAATTGCTTTAAAGTCTTATTTCCTACTAACTCTATTAATTTATTTAACTCTTTATAACTCATGTTTTCATCTCCTAAATTTTTTTTATTTAGGCAAAATTAAAAAGACACTACCGTCAAAAAGTGTCTTTCCATATTTTTTATTATTTTATTTCTTCTATTACTGATTTTATTTTCTTCAAATCTCTTTCAATGGACACGAAAGAAAATCAAAAACACCTATCTAATCATTGAAAACACTAACTTTATTCGATTTTATTTTCCAACTTTTTTTAGCTAAAAGGGGGCTTAACTCACCCCCTTTTCCCCTTTTTTTGTTGGAACTTTTACTTCTTTTTTCCACGTTCTCTATCTATTTTATCCCAGTCTTTTAAATTTCCTCTGAAAGTTACAACTGCTTTTGATATAACTTTATGTTGCTTGGTTAAACTTTCTTTACTTTCAAATTCCAAAGAACTTTCTTGTCTGTATCTTTTAAGCCATGTTTTAGAGTCTTTCAAACTTACATGAGAAAATACTCCGTCAAAAATTCTTTTAGTTAAAAATAAATCTCCGTTATAGTGTACAAAAGCTTTAAAATTAGAATATTTATTATCTTTTTGAGCTTTATCTATTCTATCACATATTAATTTTATATAAAGGTTTTCCAACTCTTCAAAGTGATTTAAACTATTTTTTAATCTTTCTTCAATAGCTTTTATTACTTCCAATTCATTCACTTTCTTAGGAATCCTTTTCATTTTTAACTCCATTCTAGTATTAAATGGATAATCTTCTTCTAGTGCTTTTTTATCATAAATGATAACTTCAATCTCACGATTTTTAACTATATAACTTCTAGTTTTTAAATCATAAAGGTTTTTAGTTTGAATCACTTCTTTTTCATTAAATTCTATGCCCAATAAACCTACTATGATATTTGATAACTTTTTAGTTTCTTCAAACTTCCTCATACTATCAATACACAAATCTAATCTTTTATTAGTATAGTCTACAACTTGCACTTTTTCCATTATATCCCTCTTAGCTTTCAAATAGTCTTTTAATTTATCAAAAGGCATTCCCTTATCATCATTCAAATAATGAACATTTAATTTCACTCTGTATAAATCTTCTTTATATGAATTAATCGTCATAGTAGAGCAATTACTTTTTTCTATACTCTCTTTTTCTAAAGGTGTTATAATTTCCACTGTTTCTGTATCTATTGTTGCAAAGTCTTTTTTTATTTTCGACACTTTTTTCAAGTATTCTTTTTCCAAAGTCCCACGCTCCTATTATTTTCAAATAATATGGAACAGGGTCGGAAAACTCACCGCTTGTTTTTGTAAGCAATTTATGATATACTCATTTTACTAGAACGTGTATATTTTTTTGCTTTCAAGCAAGATTATATCCAACCCAAAAGACTGCTATTTTGCCAATAGTGGTCTTTTTATTTTGCCTTTTTGTTAATCATTTTACGCCTCTTCTTTTGAAACTTCTGAACCCTTTTTTCTAATAGTAATTTTTTTAGTTCTAGGACTGTACGTCATTTCTGTTATTCTGTCCTTATCGTTTTCTTTAGATATTTTCATATCTTTCAACCAACTTATTGGCAAGCTAACCCTTGCATTAACATAGCCGTTATTGGTTTCTGAAAACATTATTTTTATATCTCTTGTTTCTTTTACTATTTCCTTTTTTTGAGTTCTTATCTTTTTCACTTCCATTTTTCCACCCCCTTATTCTTCCGAGGTTGTTTTAATTATATTTCAAGCCTTGAAAAAAGTCAACATATTTTTTAAATTTATTTAAATATATTTTTTCAACCATTTTTTTTATTGGGTTTATAGCTTTTTAATTTATTTTAACCCTCAAAAATCTTTGTTTTTTATTTTACATTTTACGTTTGTAAGTACCCCCCTACGTTAGAAGAGCCCCAAACAAACTTTTTACAACTTTTTTCGCTACTGGCGAATAAAAAAATTATTTCGGACGTGTCCGAAATAAACGATTCCTTATTTTTTTGTTATAGGAATATTTTTTATTACGGAAAACAAAAACAGTATTAGAGTTTTTAAAATCTCTAATACTTTTTTGTGTCTAGGGTGGTTCACGTGGTGAACTAGGGTAGTTCACCACGTGAACCCATAAGAAGAACAATTTAAGAAGAACAAAAAACATGTTATACATCTCAAATATTTTTTCAAAATTAGATTAGACAAAATATCACGTTAAACTTTATAATCAAACACCATTTAAAAGCTATTACGTAGCTTAAAAAAGCTTTTTAAATCTTTTAACTATAAAATATTAGTTCTAATATCTAAAACACAGCTTAAAACCTCTTTAAAAGATTTTTTACAAAAATAAAAATATTATAGAGTGAAAACATGCTCCGCCATTTTGGTGATGTCATTATATAACCAATTGTTCTTTGACAAATAATTCTTTTTTCTAAATCATCACTTTAAACTTTATAACCAAATACCATTTAAAAGTCCTTATATAGCCTAAAAAAGCTTTTTAAATCTTTCAACTATAAAATATTAGTTCCAATATCTAAAACATAGCTTAAAACCTCTTTAAAAGATTTTTTACAAAAATAAAAATATTATAGAGTGAAAACATGCTCCGCCATTTTGGTGATGTCATTATATAATCAATTGTTCTTTGACAAATAATTCCTTTTTCTAAATCATCACTTTAAACTTTATAACCAAATACCATTTAAAAGTCCTTATATAGCCTAAAAAAGCTTTTTAAATCTTTCAACTATAAAATATTAGTTCCAATATCTAAAACACAACTTAAAACCTCTTTAAAAGATTTTTTACAAAAACAAAAAAAAGACAAGGTTTCCCTTGCCTTTGGGTTAGTTGTCTAGGCTAACCTTGAAACGATTTTACTTTTTCTAGTATATATTTTTAGTAACTAGAAATAAAACTATAACGATTAATATTTTCAACACTCTTACACCCTCCTTTCTCTTGAAAGGCTAGTTTTCTAAAGAGTAAAACCGCTCTTGTATTATAACACAAAAACTACAAAAAATAAAAAAGAAAGAGATTAGACAGTCCCTTTCTTTTTTTTACTGGGTGTACCCATGTTTTTTATTAATCGTTAATTGAATTATAAATCTTTCTTGTTCAAAAAGCAATATTTTTTTCACACATCAAAAAAAACATTATAATGAAATTACATAATGCACGCTTAAGCGTTTCTCAAATTATATTTGAGAAACTGCGTGTATTGACTTGTTCCAAGCGTCTTGCGACCTCAAAATCTTTTATTCACCCTTTAAACCTTTTTTAAGCTCTTCATCTCTTAAATATCTTAATCATTTTCACTAGCACTTTATTTTTAGTTTTATGCTTTTTTCTATTTATTTGTTTTAATTTCTTCAACTGGTAGTGTTACTGCCGCAGGTGGCGTATACGTCCAAACTTCTGCAACTTTTATACTTTTTTCATTTATCATTTCTGCGAAATATCTCGCAACCACTCTTGTTTGTAGAATGTTATTCATAAACCCGATTGGCGTTTCACCCGAAGTCAATACAGCTTTTTCCTCTTCTTCAAATAGTGCTATAGCTCTTGACAAATCACCATAAACCAAGCTGTTTCTTATATCTGTTTCTTTGTCAAGCGATTTAAAAACGCCATTCGGAATAACAACAATCGGTTTACCACAAATCATTTTTTGATTTGGCTCTAAAGGATTATCAAAAATCATTCTTTCATCACTTGAAGTTGTCATTGTGCTTAATTCATCTAATAAATTTAAGTTCATATATACATAATTTTCAGAGTTATTATCATCAATTCCTTTGAAAAAGTCTTTCAAATTATTTTTGAAAGCTGGATCTACTATAATTTCGGTTCTTGGCATTTCTAAAATCTTATTATAAATAATTTCGTTTTCTGTATTAACTAGAATATTAGTTATTCTATTTAAAAGATACTCATAATTTTTCACTGGATTCTTTAGGATTGATTTTTTTAAATTAAATATTCTCCCAAACTTTTGCAAATCCCATTTTATTTTTTTTAAGTTTTCGATGTCCTCTGCTATTATTTGGTCTTCTGTATCTCTTCCAAATATCTCTAATTTTTCTGTTGTTTCTTCAGAGAAAAACGCTACACCTCTTGCTGATTCAACAAAAACATTTTTAACATAATTTTTTAAATTGAATTTTTGTCTTGCCGTCATTATTATATCTTCCGCGACCACTTCAGGAACAATTCCATCTAATTCTGCGTTTACTCTACAACTTTGTTCAAACTCTTGCTTTTCTTCTGCCGTTATATGTCCACTCGTTATCTTTTTCGCAAATATTTCTTTTATTTTTTTCGACATTTTTTACCCCTTTTATTTTTTATTTTTTTATTTTTAAAATATTCTTTATGATCGTTTTCAATTTCTGTCAACAAAGCATTAGCTTTTCTGATATTTTTTCTCTCTTCTTCTTTCACAATTTCTCGTGCTTGTATATAACCCAATATTTTTTCGTCTGCAATCTCTTTTTTAACATCTTTTTGTTTTTTTTCTTTTTCTTTCTCGTTCCCGTATTGTGTACCGATATTCTCTAAATCTATTGTTGAACCATTTCCAAGTAAAATATCTGCACCTTCGACATATGGCAAGTTTAAGCCCTCACGCACCTCATTCGGTGTCATAGCAAAATTATTCAAGTACTTTGTATATACTTCTGCTTGTGTTTTGTTGTCCATTTTGAACAATATTTTTTCGTTAATTTCCAATCTATTGCCCTTTTGTAGGTCTTTTTCACTTAACAATTTAAAACTTAATTCTTGTTCATAACTTTTAAACAATGGCTGTAGTGTATTTACATAAAAGTCTATTTGTTGAGTTTCTGAATTTGAATAACTTGATTTTGTATAATCATTTATCACATTTGGTTTTATTCCAAAAGCTGCCGCTAGCTGTAAAGCTGAAATTTTGTTATTCTCAAAGAATTGAGCATCTGCTAATTTCATATCTAACAATTGAGCTTGCATTCCTAAAGGAATTGGAATAAATTTACCTGATCCAGTTGTTTTTGAGAAACTTTCTAATTTACTCGCTAGGTTCGCAGCTGATTGTTGATTTAAATCGCCAGTGTGGTGAATTAAGACTTTTGAGCCAAACATATTGTTTTTATACAGCTTATTTAAGAATGCTATACTATTTTTTCGGCTGTTAATTTGAGTTTTTAAAATTTCACGTACTGGCATTCCCGAAAATCCATCAAGACTATGTTCTGTCTTAAAATGTATTATCTCGTTCATTTCAAAGCTTGTTTTTTTTGCTGTTCTGCTGTCCGTCCACACATACCAAATGGCGTTATCTTTACCAATAACCCCTTTGTTATCAACCCAAATTTCAACCTCATTACTTGGTAGCAACCACAAATATTTAGGAAAACCATTTTTATCAGCTTCTATGTAAACATAAGAGTTTCCATAGTGCAGTTTACTCATTTCAACGACACCCCAAAATGTTGAAGCACTCATGTATGGATTAGGTCTTAGATTTAAAATTCTATCTAAGTTATTATCAACTAATTTTTCTTTTCCCTTTTTTTCAGTGTACGTTCGCACCTCCCATGGCATTTTGCTCATCGTTTCTGTTAGATGTTTTAAACAAATAAAATATATTGTTTCAGATAAATCGCTACTGTTATCAGCGTTATCAACATTGATACCAGTTTCATTTAAAAAATTTGATAACTGCTTTAAAGAATAACTTTCTTTTTCTTGTAAGTTAAATACACTTTTTATAGTGTTTAATATTTTTATTGCCCTCACCCTTTCTATTTTTTCGATATTATTATTATTTTTTTCTTTTTGTCATATTTTAATTTATAATCTCTTTCAACTTCTGTTATCCCCATTTCATTTGTAATTGTTTTTGGTATAACAGCCCTTGGTGTAGTATATCCTTTTGTATTTTTACTAAAAACCATGTTTAAAGTTCTAGTGTTCTTAATTTCTTTCAGCTCCTTTTTATCGTGTTTACTTTTCCACACTGGCACTTAATTCTAATTTCTTTTAAAAAAGTTGCATTCGTTTTATTATCAAAAATATATTTATCTTCTTTTTGTTCAAACAATATTTTTCCACACGATCCACAAGTGAAAATTTCATTTTTACTTTTTGTAGGTTCGTATTTTAAAACACTCACCCCAGTTAAAGCCTTTTTATAATTCTCAAAGAACTTTGTTTTCTCAAGATTTTTATATTCCATTTTTTGCCCCACATTTTTACGTTACGATATTTTACAAAAAATAAAAGAGCCAAGAACCACCTTTCGATAGAACTTGACTCCTGATAACTAAGTCTTAATCTTATATTTATTTTTCTCTATTGTATCATATTTCTTTATTCAAAATCTATCTTTTTATATAAATAATTTCTTTGCATTTATTACATGTTACTCTTGTTGTGCTGGCGTTACTAGCATACTTATTTTTAGAATTGTACTCAATATAACCGCTTTCTTTTAATTCCCCTATGTAAGTTCCACATTTTTTACAACTGTATTTTTTAGACATTTCAATCACTCCACCTTTTTTGATTATATCAACTAATATTATACAATGCTTTTTCTAAAATTTATCATTTGCATTTTGTTTTTTCTAATTTTTTTATTTTTTTGAAACTCTGAAAAAATTTCTATTTAGAATTTTGCGAAAAGAAGGGAGGAGATGCGGTATTAAGGCACTTTCTCAAAACTTTAATTCGTACCCCCCCACTTTGGAAAGTTTTTTAGTTTTAAAAAATATTTATTTTTTTTATTTCAAATATAATTTTAGAACTATGTTTGAAACAAAATTATATTTGAATAAACACAAATTAAACACATTAATTTATATTTATTCAAATCACTTAATTACTTAAAGGAAAATGCAACTTTTTCAAAACTCTTAAAACAGCTTCAAACACTTTGTAAACATTGAGTTTCAAGCTTTTTTAATTCCCCTAACTATTTGGATTATTCGGGAAATTAAAAAGCCATCAAAATTTTATATTCTTGATGGCTTTTTGTTTTTATATTTATTTGTAGTTTTTGAATAACTCTTTAAAAGACACAAATTAAACACACTAATTTACATTTTTTCAAATCACTAAATTATCTAAACGTAAAACATATTTTTTCAAAACTCTTAAAACAGCTTCAAACACTTTGTAAACATTGAGTTTCAAGCTTTTTTAAT
>JBOFLW010000117.1:0-4013 GCA_051658065.1 Cetobacterium sp. | reverse complement strand
CACATTCGAGGGGAGGTTTGGGTCGAGGTTAAGAGCCTTCCCTGTAGCGGGGGCATCAGGAGACACCGAGGCCGCGTTCAAGTCCGCGTGAAGCTCATCACCCATCTGCTTCGCTGTGACATCATCACCCTTCCCGGCTGCCTTCAGGCCCTTGATGGCCTTGAACAAGACGAGGGCCACCGGGGTGGTTGCTACGTCTTCTAGAGACGCCTTGAACTTCGACTCCAAGGTGCCATCGGTGTCGTCCTGGGCGAGGTACTCAGTGATCGGGTTTTCTAAGTGAGGATACTTCTGGATGAGGTTACTCAGGCGGGCAGCCGTAGGATCGGCCACAACGCCAGTACCAATTGCACTCGCTACCATCTCCTTGGCAACCGGGGCAAGCTTCGTAGCTACGCCAGCTGCCTTTAGCAACCCAAGGCCGCCGACAAATCCAAGTCCAAATTGTGTTACATCCCGCGTGATTTGTCCTGTGATACCTTCTGCTTCAGAGATCAGGGGCTTACCAAGTTCAGGGAGTTCCGCACCGGCCAGCTCTGCACCAGCCTTGACAGTGGAATAAAGCCCACGGCCAGCTTGCTCGACGCCACCCAGTACACCGTGTACGAGTACATCTTCAGCGAAGCCACGATCTTCCTTCTTGGGCTCCGCCACTGTGTCTTCTACAACCTTCGCGCTTGATACGTCTGGTTTCTTTCCTTCTAATTGGGCCGCCTCAGCTTTCCAATCAATACCCAGCTCATCCAGGGCCATGTTCAATTCTTTCTTGGGGGCACCTCCCGCAGGAAGTACCCCCACTGATAGTTATTTTTCTCGTCCACCGGCCATACGCTTCTGAAGTTGCTTTGAGGCATCATCCAAGGTCCGAGCCGCTGACTCCTGCTCACCCCGTTGTTTGATCGCCGCGCTGGTCTTCTCCACCACCATCTGCCCCTTGGCCACTTCCTTGTCCCTAAGTACCTGTTGCGCCTTCCCGAAGTCAGGATTGACCCTCTCTAAAATGGGCTTCATCTGGTCTCGGAGGTACTCATTGAATTCTTCTTGGCTAGCTTCAGGATTCTTCTTGATGAAGATCGCAGCCCGGTCCCGGAAGGATGCCATGGCTTGCGACTGTCGTAGTGGCCCCTCTGCCCCAAACTCATCTTCTTTATTCTGGAGAGCCCCTCGGGAGATCTGACCTAGCATTTCAGACACCTCAGGATGACGCATAAAGCGGTGCCCTGCGTGACCTTGGAGCCTCTGTGCTTCGTGTATAAAGAACTTGATGGATTCCTGAGAAAGCCCCTTCGACTTCGCCAATAAAGAGGTCTCATCGAAGTTCATAGGATCGGCCAGAAGCTCCTTGTACGTCGCAGCCCAGACACCTTTGTCATCGGGGACACTAGTACGCCTTTGACTTGTCACATGAAGGATCTGCTCAAGGTGCTCGACCTTATCGGGGATGAATTGCTTGGCAACCCGCATGACATCGTCAATCTGCTTGACACCCTCTTTGGAGTTGGGATTATCAAGTCCCTCGTAAAGTCTCCGCAGGGAGGCTGATAGAATATCCTTCTCGGCACGGTGCTGCTTGGTTTCAGACCACCCCTCAATCTCTCGCTTCCACCGCTCGTCCTGCATGGCCAGCTCTTGGGGCTGTCGCTGGAGGGCGGCCCTTTGATGGGGCCGTTGCTCCATCTGCCATCGATGATTCTCTTCCTGGATCTCCTTGGCAGTTATGTGCTCCTTGGCTGCGAGGATCTGAGCCTGCGCCTGGACGGTGTTCGCGATAGAGGCCCCAGACTTCGTAGTGATGTGATCGAGGACGTCGATGGCGGATCTGTCTCCGTTCGCCTTAGCGAAGTTGAGGACGGATTCCCGAAGGAGGTCATTTCCCCTCCCAGGAAACATACCGTTCTTGACAGCCCCAGTATCTGGGTCGTACAGAAGTCCGTTCAGCTTCTCCGCGATGTTTTTGTGGGCAATGGTCCGCTCTTCCTCAGTCGCCTCTGGGGTCAGTTGGGAGAGAGCCTGCTCCATGGCCTTGGTTGAGGTGGTACTTACATGTTCCTCGTACCGACGCTCGACCTCCTTGACGCGATGGTCCGCATGGGCACGCATCAGGTTGGAGTTAGCTTGGGCTATGGCCGGGTTAAACACGTCCTGGAGGTCCAGGGAAGAGAACTTCCCGTTCTCTAGCCAGTCTTTGGAGAAGGACTTGTAGGAGGTGTCCAGGAGCTTCTGCATCTCGGCAGGGTCATTACTCTCACGGGCCGCTGCACCAGCCTCCCCTTGGAAGGCTTGGAATACAGTGTTGTAGTACTCGGTTCCCATTTCCTTGAGGTGCGCCCGCTTGTACCCGCGCTCTGCCCATGGGGACATGCCGAGTGGGATCTCTCCCTTACGGATCATCTCATTGGCCTTTTCACGGCCTTGCTCGAACCTAGCCCGCTCACCCTTGGCCTCTTCCTCGGTAATCCACTTCTGGGAGGCCTGGGCCACAACTGGCTTCAGGTCTGAATCAAGCTGCGAGAGGGCTTCTGAGAGTTGGAGTAGGGGGTTAGTCTTGGCCGGCCCACCAATCTGTTGTTCCCCAGGGCGGACGTAGTGGTCCAGGAACCGGGGGTCTGCAGCACTCTCCAACTGCTTGTTGCCCTGGAGGTCTTCTACTACCACTCTGGGTCGTTTCTCTGCCATGGTGTTCCTTTATTACTTACCGAATTGCATGCCCAGGTTAGCGGCCTTACCACCAACTGACAATATCGGGCCAAGATAATCAGGTCTGCTAATAGGAGACGGGACGAACGGCTTGATGGCATTAGTTCTTCCCACGGCTTCCGTGTGGTAGCCTTTAACGACAGAGGCGGTTTGCTGCTTCTTCATCAGGAGGTTCTGCTCATTCCGTTGAAGGAAGAATCCCTCTTGGCGATGGAAGTCCGCGACGAGGGCGTGTAACGCGTTCCCACCGACACCAGACTCCGCAGCGGCAGCCATGACTTCCCCACGGGACTTCATAGCGGCACGGCTCTTATCGAAGTTCTCGGCAGCGACCATCTCTTGCTGCTCGCCTAATTGACGGTGGGCGGACACGGTTTGATCCAGGAAAGCCTGGGTCGCCAGGTCCCGGTTCTCTTGCATCTGAACGCGGTTGGCCTGGACCATCTTATTCGTGTAGTCTTTTTGTGCGTTGTACTGTTGGGTCTGTCCGATGATATTCGTGACGGCTCCTAGAACCGACAACCCCATCGAAGCACCCGCCGCTGCCATCATGCACATGCTTTAATCCTCGTAAACTCTAGAAAAGGCCTTTGCTCATGGCCGTAATGTTCGTGGCGCTTGATGAATGTACAGCCAACCCACTTCAGCCACCTGATATGGAGGGTGTTGCGTTCATCAACATAGTTAAACAAAAGAGGGCGGAACTCCTGAAGCCGGTCCAGGTAATCCCGGCTCTGCTTCAGGAATTCACGCTTAAGGGACTTGGAGGTTAACTCGTCGGTTCCGAGGAGCCAGATGACACCTTCGATATCCGAGACAGGAGCCACACCAAACACAGCCGCAGGATTATCTCCCACAACGGTGCAGGCGATGGCGGAGTAGGAAACAGCCTGGCGGAGGGCGTCCAGCAGACTGTACACACTCCCCACGGTTGCTTGGACTTCCATGACATCGGCTTGTCGCATGTGTTTGGCGATGAATTCGATGTCGCCGTCTCTGACTTCTCGGACATAACCCATTACCCCTCCTGCGAGGCGTTAGCCACGCCTTGACCTCGAATGGTAGAACCCCTCCCACTCCGCACCTAGGAGGTGCATCGGTAGGAAGCTGTTTGTGGTAACGGTAATCGTCACCTTCGTATTCTCAGACAGGATCGGGAACCGGAATTCCCCGTCCGCTAATGCTACGGCACCCAGCAAGTTCGAGCCTGCTCCTAGTACCCGCCCAGTGAAGACCGAATCACTTGGATCTCGGAACTGAACGTAGTTGCTAGGATCTCGATGGTCCTGCGACACGGTCACCGTGAAGGTTCCCGT
>JBOFLW010000116.1:0-2580 GCA_051658065.1 Cetobacterium sp. | reverse complement strand
TTCTTCTATTTGGACCTAATACTGCATTTGTTATATTTAAATCCGCTGTTGGCAGATATGTTCCTGCACTTGTTGGGTCTGACGGGCTAGTTACCAATGTTGGAGTAGCTGTAGATATATCATATATCTTTGAAGTTATGTTCCAAGATTGATAAGCTGAACCTGTGCTTCCATCAATAAGTTGTGCTGTGATTGCACTTAATTTATCTTGTACTAAAACATTAGTTGCATATCCATCTCCTGGATTATCTACATCTATTGTGTAAGTAAGTGTTCCACCTGGAACATACTCTGTAGTATTAACGTTTTTAGCAATCTCTAGGATTGGAGTTGACATCTTCACTCCAGGTCCTGTTTCTAAAACATTATCTCCTACTAAAGTTTTATCATCTACGATTGTACCAACTGTTGTAAGTTTTGTTTTAGCTTTTATCTCATAAACTATAGTTCCATTAGGACCTATATCGGCTATTAGACTTAAATCTCCAGTAGCATTTGTTATTATCCCTGTTCCTGGAACAGTTCCTACTCCTGAAGAACTTAATACAGATAAATCCCAGCTATCAAAGGCTGAACCTAATGTACCATCTATTTGAGTTGCTTTTATTGCAGTTATTAAATCATTTATTGCAATATTATTCATAAAGTTATTATTTGGATTTGTTACTGTTAGTGTATAAGTAATTGTATCCCCTGGCTTATACTCTATCTGTGTTGGAACCTTTGTTATTATAACTGTTCCATTATTTGCTAAAGCTACTGGTGTTGTTGTAGCTGTTGATGTTGATGTATTTTGAGCAGTTCCAACTTTTCTTAAATTAGCTGTATTCGCTATTGTACTAATCGACGAATCTTTAGCTATTGTAGTAATTGTATATATTATTTTTTCATTTGGGAAAACTGTAACTATATCTAAAAGGTTTGTATTAGAAGTGCTTCCCCCATTTGCTATTATAGTTGATAATGATTTTGTTGAACCTCCTGCTAATGCTGCATTTACAGTCCAACTATTTAATAGTTGTGAACCTGATATATCTAATGCTGGAGTTGTTCCATTATTTGCAACTATACCTGTTATAGATTGAAGTAAATCTTCAACTAAATAGTTTGCACCAATACCACTACCTGTATTTTCAACTGTTACTGTATAAGTAATTGTCTCTCCAGGTCTATAAGTTGCTTTATTTGCAACTTTTACTATGTTTAATACTGGTACTGCTGATGTTGTGTTTATAGTTGATATTTTTTCTGTTCCATTTCTATCTGTTGCTTTTGCTGTATTTTGAATTGGACCTACAATATCATCATTTACTTTTCCTGTGATTATATATTCTACATAAGATCCTGTAGCTATATTAACATTTGTTGCTGACAAGTTTCCTGATGAATTAAAAGTTCCAGCACTACTAGAACCTGTTACTGTTGATATTGTTGAAACTGAGTTTGCTGCAAAAACTGATTTTACAGAGCCATCTGCTGATGCTGCTGTAATTGTTGATAGGATATCGTCAACTTTCATATTTGTAATCCCTACTGTTGACGAGTTATTTTGAATTTTTACTTTATAAGTAAGATTTTGACCTGGTGTATAATCTGATGTTGTTGATGTTTTTTGAATTGAGAAATCGTAAGCTGCTAAATTTAGCGTTACTGTATTTGAATTCTCAGATTGATTTCTAACTGTTGCAGTTGCAGTGTTGCTTATTGGACCTGTTACTCCAGCTTTCACATCTGCTACTATCGTATATTCAACTTTACTTCCAGGAGTTATTGTAATACCTGTTGCTAATAAGTTTCCTGTTGGAGGGAAACTTCCAGCATTACTTCCTCCTGTTGATGTTGCAGTTATTACTCCACCTGTTAACTCTGTTGGCAAAGTATCCTCTACTTTAAAATCTTTTATCGTTACTGTTGGGCTTGTATTCGTTATTGTAATTTTATATGTTACTTTTCCATCTTTCTCATAGTAAGCTATTGGTGATGTTTTTCCAATTGTATAAGTATATGGAACTCTTGTTAAAGTTACACTACCAGTTCCTAATTCTGTATTTCCAGAACTAACTATTCCTGTTGGTGTTATTGGGTCCTTTACAAGAGGATTTACTGTTCCTATAACAAAATATTCTACATATCCTCCTGCTGGAATACTAACACCTGTAGCCTGAAAATCTCCTGTTGTGCTTAGTGCTCCTACATTTACTGCCCCTGAGCTTTGACCTGCTACTTGGTTAAGTAATGTTGTGAATACTGCTGAGCTTCCACCCCCATCTAAAGTTGAGGTTATTCCACTCAGCGGCATTGAAACTTTCAATCCATTGATTGCTGTAGAATCTGGATTATCCACACGAATTTTAAAAAATACTTGTTCGCCAGTATCGTAGATATTTGGCAAAGTTGTTCCTGCTGGTGCTGTACTCTTAGTAACCGTTACTGTTGGTGCTGATAATAGAAATACTGAATTCAGTAAAAATAGTATCAACATTACATAGCGGTTTCTTAATAATTTCTTCCCCATGTTTCCTCCTCTGTTTTATTTTTGTCGCTTTATTTTTTTTCTAACAAATATATATTCTTTTTTTT
>JBOFLW010000115.1:0-1680 GCA_051658065.1 Cetobacterium sp. | reverse complement strand
ACAGAAAGAGAGCATGAGTTTAGTTTAAATGCTAAAGTTGGTAAGCCAAGTGAAGGATGGAGAACAAAAGCATATGTTAAATTCTACGATCAACTATCAGGAGATTCTGGAGAAAACGGAAGAAGTGCATTTGATGGATTTGGTGTTGAAGTTGGAAAAGAGTTTGGATACTATGAATGGGCTGTAGCTTATGAAAGAGATTATTCATACAGAACTAAAGATTATGAGTGGAGTATGGCACTTCAGTTTAGATTGTTAACATTCCCAGATAGTAATATATTTGGACTTGGAGCATCAACTGATAAAGATAAAAAAACATCCCCTGATACATATCTATTCAATGGAATTAAGATAGAAGACTTAGAGGAATAATATAATACAATAGAAAAAAGAGGAGAAAAACATGAGAGTAATATTACCTAGTGGAGATATAAAAGAGTTTGAGAACAGTGTGAATATGTTTGAAATTGCAAAATCAATTAGTAACTCTTTAGCTAAAAAAGCTGTTGGAGCAAGAATAGATGGAAAAGAAGTAGATATGAGCTATGTACTAGATAGAGATGCTAATATTGAAATAATAACTCCAGAAACTGAGGCTGGAGAAGAGATAATAAAACATTCAACTGCTCACTTATTAGCACAAGCAGTTATAAGATTATTCCCAGGAACAAAAGTAGCAATAGGACCATCAATTGATAATGGTTTCTATTATGACTTTGATCCAGAAAATCAATTTACAGATGAAGATTTACAAAATATTGAAGCTGAAATGAAGAAAATTGTAAAAGAAAATATAAAGGTAGAAAGAATTGAAATGGTTAGAGAAGAAGCTATTGAGCATTTCAAAAGCTTAGGTGAAACTTACAAAGTAGAAATTATAGAAAGTATCCCAGCTAATGAGATGTTAACTTTCTATAAGCAAGGTGATTTTATTGACCTATGTAGAGGACCACACGTACCTTCAACATCTTACTTAAAAGCATTTAAATTAAAATCAGTTGCAGGAGCTTATTGGAGAGGTGATTCTAATAACAAGATGTTACAAAGAATTTACGGATTTGCATTCTCAACTGAGCATCAATTAAAAGCACATTTAAAGTTTTTAGAAGAAGCAGAAAAAAGAGACCATAGAAGATTAGGTAAAGAGTTAGAGCTATTCTTTACAAGCGATTTTGGTCCAGGATTCCCATTCTTCTTACCAAATGGAATGAAAATGAGAAATGTTTTAACTGATTTATGGAGAAGAGAACACGAAAAAGCTGGATATGAAATGATTCAGACTCCAATTATGTTAAACAAAGAGTTATGGGAAACATCTGGTCATTGGATAAACTATAGAGAAAATATGTATACATCAGAAATAGATGACACAGAGTTTGCAATAAAACCTATGAACTGTCCTGGAGGAGTTTTAGTATATAAGCATGGAATGCATTCTTATAAAGATTTACCAATAAGAGCTGGAGAGTTAGGAATAGTTCATAGACACGAGTTCTCTGGAGCACTTCATGGACTTATGAGAGTTAGAAACTTTACTCAAGATGACGCACACATATTTATGACACCTGAGCAAATTGAAGATGAAATAATTGGAGTAGTAAACTTAATAGATAAGTTCTATAGAGGTTTATTTGGATTTGAATATGCAATTGAATTATCTACAAGACCAGAAAAAGCTAT
>JBOFLW010000114.1:0-3958 GCA_051658065.1 Cetobacterium sp. | reverse complement strand
TATGTAAATAAAATAATAATAAATACTTCTCTAGAGAATAAAAATCAAATAGCACTTGTATCAAAAGTTGCTATCATTGTTTTTGTTGGCGCTATGGGACTTGGTCAAATGGGAATAGCCAATGAAATAATAAACCTAGCTTTTGGATTTACAGTTGGAGCTATAGCGATAGCATTTGCTGTTTCTTTTGGTATAGGAGGAAAAGATTTAGCAAAAGAAAAACTTCAAAAATTAAATTGTTGTAAAAAAAATGAAACAGACAACACAGATGAAGTGAAAAAAGATTAAATATAATCCTCTCGATAGAATATTTATTTTTTATCGAGAGGATTTCTCAATTTATAGGAGGGGTGATGAGAAAAAAAAGATTTTTAATACCATTGTTATTCTTGGTGCTAATCATTATTATTTATAATATATTTTTTAAACCAATCAAAGTTGAAGGCATCAAACTGTTGAAAAAAGATTATATAGAAAATGTTTTAGTTTCAGGAACAGTGTTAGGAAAAGAGAATACTATCATTTCAAGTCAATTAAATGGAACTATAGACAAAATATATTTTAAAGAGGGAGACAACATAAAAAAGGGAGAGATAATTGCAAAATTCAAAACAGATGATATAGAAACAATAATAAATCAAAAACAAATGGAAATTTCAGATGCAGAAGCAGAATTAGAAAATCTAGAAAAATTTTTAGAGATGAATGCAAATAGACTTTTTTTAAACTCAAAACAAGAATATGAATATGCAAAAAATGAACTTCAAAAATACACAAAACTTTATATGAATAAGTATGTGAATATTTTAGAATTAAATCAGAAAAAAAATGTAGCCTTAGAGAAAGAGGTCAAGCTAAATAATGCATTTAATGATTTAAATTCTTTAAAAAATGGACCCAATAAAAAAAGAGCAGTCATAAATTTAAATTTAAAAAAAGAGAGTTACAATTATGAAAAAGAACAAGAACAAAAGCATTTTATAAAAGCTCCTTATGATTGCTATATTCGTGAAAGATATACTGAAATTGGAGAAAGTGTTGCAGCTTATTCTGATTTATTTTTAGTCTCTTCAACAGATAACAAAATAGTAGAAATTGAATTAGATGAAAGATATAGAGATAAAATTAAGTTATTTGATAAGATAAAAATATATTCTTTAGGAGATAAAAATGCAGAAACTTATGGAGAGATATATTTTATAGGGAATAGTGTAAATGAAAAAAAAGGTACCATCCTAGTAAAAGGGAGCTTAAAAGTATCAACACCATTTTTATATGGAAGTTCTGTTAATATTGAGATTAGTGGACAAAAAATTGAAAATAGTTTTTTTATATCGAAAGAACATGTCTTGAAAAAAGGTAAAAAAACATATTTAATGATTTTTGAAAATAATAAGGCTAAAGAAATAGAGGTAGAATCTATTAGTGTTTTAGGTGGATTTGTTATTCAAGAAGGAATAGATGAAAATACAGTCGTTTTAAATTATAAAAATTTAAAGGCAGGAGATAAGGTGCGTTATGAGATACGAAATTAAAATTGCTTATAATTTTTTAATGAAATCTAAATGGCAAACACTGTTTTTATTATCAGCAATAGCGACAGGTGTTGCTGTTCAAGTTTTTATTTCATCACTAATTGTCTCTCTCCAAAAAAATATTATAGATACTGTTTTGGGAAGCATTTCTCATGTAACTATAGAAGATGGTGATACTCGAAACAAATTAATTGAAAATAATAAAATTTATAATTATGGTAACTTTTCAAAAGAGTTAAATAAAATATCAAACTTTGAGCCTTTAATAAAAAATATTGAACTTGATCAACGTGTAAAAAATGTTGTTCCAACTATTGAAGGAAATGCACTTTATGAAAGACAAGGAAAAACAGTTGCTTTACAAATTGTAGGTTTAGATTTGGATGAAGGTGATTCTATTTTTAATATAAAAAATAAAGTTTATGATGGTGAAAATATAGTAGAGTCTAATAAAGTTCTTATTGGAAAAAGAATAGCTGAAGATTTTAATCTCTCTCCAAATGAGATTATGAATATAACTTTATCAAATGGAATGACTGAAAAATTTATTGTTAATGGAATATTTGATTCGGAAAATCAATTTTCTAATAGCGGTTTAGTATATATGGATATATTAAAAGCACAAAGAATATTTGATAAAAAAGGATATATAAATAAAATAAGTATTCAACTTAAAAATATATTTTTAGGGGATAGTTATGCTCAAGATTTAGAAACAAACTACCCTGAATTAAAATCAACTTCTTGGATGAAAGATGGAAAGCAACTCTTAAATGCTCTAAAATCTCAAACAATGTCTACGCTCGTGATACAAGTTGTTATTTTACTATCAACAACACTAAGTATCGCTAGTATTTTATATATAACTGTAGTTCAAAAAACAAAAGAGATTGGTATTTTAAAAGCTATAGGAGCTAGTGATTCTTCGGTTGCGTATATCTTTTTGATTCAAGGAGCATTTGTAGGTTTTTTAGGAGCTATTTTAGGATGTTTATTTGGAACTTTTTTAATTTTTATATTTCAAACTGGTGCAAAACCAAGTTTTAAAATTGATGTTAAAATGATACTTGTTTTAAGAATACTATTTTCATCAACAGTTTCAGGAATATTAGCAGCGTATATTCCCGCAAGAAAGTCTATGAGATTAAATCCTATGGAGGTTATTAAAGGTGAGTAATATACTGAGATTGGAAAAAGTAGTTAAAACATATGATGAAGTTAACAATATTTTAAAAGAGATTGATTTAGATATAAACAAAGGAGAATTTATTGGAATAATAGGTCAAAGTGGAAGTGGAAAAAGTACCCTACTGAATATTATTGGAGCACTCGATATCCCAACAAAAGGTAAAATATATTTTGATAATGAAGATATCTCAGAATATACATCTGAAGAGAGAGCAAAATTTAGAAATAAAAATATAGGTTTTATATTTCAATTTCATTTTTTACTATCACAATTTAATGTTTTAGAAAATATACTTTTACCTAATTGGATAGAAACAAAAACGAATTCAAACGAAAAAGAATTAAAAGCTTTAGAAATTTTAGAAGAGATGGGGTTAAAAGATATAGCATACAGAGATTCTCAAAATATATCGGGAGGACAACAGCAAAGAGTAGCTATAGCTAGAGCATTGTTAAATAATCCTCAAATAGTTTTAGCGGATGAACCAACAGGTAATTTAGATTCAAAAACAAGTACACAAATTTATGAGTTATTAAGAAAAATAAATCGTAAATATAATACAACTTTTTTAATTGTTACGCATAATCCTGAAATAGCTTCTTTATGTGATAGGGTAATTGAGATTATAGATGGTGAAATTAAAAATATTAAAGTAGTCGAATAGTTTTTTTAAACTTCATTCGACTACTTTATTAAATTAAATCAAAATATTTATATTTTTTTCAACAAGTATTTTTTTTGTTTCAGTAGATAGATTGTCATCAGTAATAATAGTCATATTACTATTCAACTTTGAAAAATTAAAAATAGAATCTTGTAAAAACTTTTGACTAGAAGCTAGAATATATACAGAAGCAGCCATTTCAATTGCTGATTTCTTAATAACTCCGTAATCAATTGAAGATGAGCTTATTTGTAAATTATCAACATTAATACCATCAACTCCTAAAAATATTTTATTAGTATTAAACATTTCAAGATTCATTCTAGCAATATCTCCAACAAATGTTTTCGTTTTAGAGTTATATATACCACCAATTGATACTAAATTAATGTCTTTATTTTTTAAAATTATTTTTTGAATTTCTAAACTATTAGAAATAACTGTTAAGTTTATCTTTTTTTTAGAAAGTAGTTCAGCTGTAATTAAATTAACATCATCATTATCTAAAAAAATTATATCTCCCTCTCCAATAACAGAAAGTGATTTTTGAGCCATTTGAAGCTTTTCATC
>JBOFLW010000113.1:0-3917 GCA_051658065.1 Cetobacterium sp. | reverse complement strand
GTAAATATATAACTAGTGGTGATATTAAAAAATGTATCGAAATTGGAAAAGAAAAATTTAATTGGGATGAGAAAAAAGTTCCAAGAGAGATTAGCCCAAATAAAATTAGAGCAGCTGGTATGGCAGTTACTATGCAAGGTTCTGGTATAGCTGGTATTGATACTGCTGCTGCAACTATAAAGCTAGGAGATAGAGGTGATTTCACTTTAATGGTTGGTGTTACAGATATGGGGCAAGGGTCTGATACTGTATTATCTCAAATCGCTGCTGAAATTCTCAATGTTCCTATGAATAAAATTTCTATTCATTCAGCTGATACTGATATTTCTCCTTATGATCCTGGGGCTTATGCATCTAGTGGTACTTATGTAACTGGAAATGCTGTTATTATTGCAGCTAATAAGATGAAAGATAAAATCATTAAAGGGGCTTCAGAGATGTTTAAAATATCTCCTGAAAAGATTGAATATTGTGGTGGAACATTAAAAATTGATAATAATATAATCTCTTTAGATGAGTTTGCTCAACGTTCTATATCTTTTGAAGGAATGAATCAAATTACAACAACTGGTACTTGGGGAGGAAATACTTCGCCACCACCATTTATTGCTGGTTTTGCTGAAGTTGAAGTTGATACTTTAACTGGTGAAATTGAAATAATTGATTTCTTATCTGTTGTTGATTGTGGAACTACAATTAATCCTAATTTAGCTAGAGTTCAAGTTGAGGGTGGTACTTCTCAAGGAATTGGACTTGCTCTTTTTGAAGATATTAAGTATGATAAAAAAGGAAAAGTAATGACAGACTCTCTAATGCAATATAAAATACCATCAAGACTTGATTGTAAAAATATTAGAGTTGAATTTTCAAATTCTTATGAAAAAACAGGTCCTTTTGGTGCTAAATCAGTTGGTGAAGTTGTTATAAATACTCCTGCTCCTGCAATTGCAGATGCTATCTATAATGCTTCAAAAGTTAGAGTTCGTTCTCTTCCTGTTACTTCTGAAAAAGTTTTAACTGGAATTTTTAATCTATGAAATCATTTTTTAATATAAAAAAAGGTGATATTGTTTCAATCACTGGAGCTGGTGGAAAAACATCTCTTATGTTTTTCTTAGCTAATACTTTAAAAAAACGTGGATCAGTTTTGATTACTACAACCACTAAAATTTTTAAACCTAAAATTACAGAAAATAATAGTTTTATTTTCATCTATCCTGAGGAGCTAGATTCTTTATCTCCTCAGGATAATTTTATACATATTTATTGTCCAAAAATTGAGGATAATAAAATTTTAAGTGCTAGTTTTGAAGAATTAAAGAAATTAAAAAATTCTTTTGATTATATTTTAATTGAAGCTGACGGAAGCTCTAACAAACCATTAAAAGGTTGGAAAGAAAATGAACCAAATGTAACTCCAATTACAACTAAAACAATAGCAGTTATTGATATTACAGCTTTAGAAAAGAGTAAAACTGAAGAAACTATACATAGACTCGAATTATTTCAAGAACAATATTTTAATAAAAATTTGATTATTAAAGAAAATGATTATATCAATTACATAAATTCTAATAAATTTTTCGTTGATGATAACTCTGAAAAAATATTATTTTTTAATAAAATCGAATCAATTAAAGAATTCGAAAGCTTATTTAACATTATTAATGGGGTTAATTTTTTAGGAAAAATATATTTTGGAGCTGTTTTTAAAAAAGAGTTTACTGAATTTAAAAATGTAACACCCATTGTTCTTGCTGCTGGATTTTCAAAAAGATTTTTAGGGGATAAACTTAAATTTAAAATTAACAATATCTCTATACTTGAAAGAACCCTCACAAATATTTCTGAAATAAATTTTAAAGAAAAAATAGTCGTTGGAAAAAATAGTTTTCATAACTATCTATCTAATAATTATGATTTTCAATTTGTCCAAAATAATAACTCTGAGATTGGACAAAGTTATTCTATAGTTTTAGGGACTTCAAAGGCTACATCAGATGGTTATCTTTTTATCCCTGGAGATATGCCTTTTTTAAAAAAAGATAGCCTTATTAAAATAATTTACAAATTTCAATACTATAACAAAATTATTGTTCCTTTTGTAAACGAACAAAAAACAGCACCTGTCTTATTTCCTAGTAATTATTCTGATAAATTACTAGAATTAAAAGGAGATAACGGTGGTAAAGAAATTCTAAAAACAGAAACTTTTATAAAATGTAATTTTAAAAACTCAAATGAGTTTTTTGATATAGATACAAAGAATGATTTAGAAAAATTTAAATACTCGGAGGAACAAACATGAAATTATTAGAAGAATACATTGAAAAATACGGGTCTGTAAAAGATAGCTCTATCCTTAAAGTTGATAGCTTTATAAATCATCAAATAGATCCTGTACTTATGATAGAAATTGGAGAGGAATTTAAAAAACGTTTTGAAGGAAAAAATATTAACAAGATTTTAACTATTGAAGCTTCTGGTATTGCTATTGCTATCGCTGCTGCATACGCTTTCAAAGTTCCTATGGTTTTTGCAAAAAAGAAAAAACCTTCTACTATGGGAGATGCTTACAATGCTAACGTTCATTCTTTTACAAAAAAAACTGACTATAATATAACTGTTTCTAAAGAATTTTTATCTCCTGAAGATAATATTCTTATCGTTGATGATTTTTTAGCTATGGGAAATGCTATAATTGGATTAAAAAGTATTGTTGAGCAATCTGGTGCTTCTGTTGCTGGTGTAGGAATTGTTATTGAAAAAGGGTTCCAACCAGGTGGAGAGATATTAAAAAAACAAGGAATCCATTTAGAATCCCTTGCAATTATTGATTCTTTAGAAAATAATACAATTGAATTAAGAAAATCAAGCAACTAAAGCTGGTAAAAATCCTAATATTGTAAAAACTATTATAATTATTAGGATTTTTTTATTTTCTTTTTTCAAAACTTCCTCTTCATTCTCTATTTTTATATTTTTATAATTATTTTTCCAGTTTAAATATCCCAATCTAGAAGATAATAAATATCCTACTATATAACATATAATATCTGCTAAATCAAATGTTCCTACAAAAGTTCCGTGACCTCCAAATATATTTTGAATAATTTCAACACCTATAATACTTAGCAATACTAAATTGAATATTTTTTGAGCTCTTTTATAATAGTATCTATTATGTAAAATTGATACACCTAATGAAAATATCCATAATCCATCTGGTAATGCATATATTACCCAGTTAGGAATATGCTTTCGATAAACCCATACAATCTTTCTGATTTCAAAGATATAAGGGTCTAAATTTAACATCTTAATAAATTGATAATAAAAAAGTTTTCTACTTCTAAATAATAAGTATATTAACACACCTAAACCAAATGATGATAATACTATTAATATCTTATTCAGTAACCTCTTTTCCAAAAATACCTTTTTCATTTAGATACCTCTCAACTTTATCTATCCCTTCATCTAAAGTTTCATAAGAAATTTCAGCATCATAATTATATTTATCAATACTTTTTTGATAAAGTGGATCATAATAATTAACCATCAATATTTCTGACAACTCATCTATTTTTTTATTCTTTAATAACTCTGAATATTCTGCATACTTTTCTTCAGATACATATCTTGAAACCTTATCTAAACACCTCTGTAACTCTTCTACAGTAGCCCCTGCATAATCTTCATTGATTATTCCAACTCTATTTTTTATTGACGTTTCTAAAGCTAGATGTGTTCCCTCTCCTAAAGATTTAAATATGTCTTCATGAACATAAACATTTCCAATTCTTTTACTTTCACTTTCAGCTATAACATAATCTGGTTTATTTTTATATAAAAAATCAAATATTAATGAATCAAATCTTTTTTGACTCTGCTCTCTAGATTCACAAACTCCTCCA
>JBOFLW010000112.1:0-1735 GCA_051658065.1 Cetobacterium sp. | reverse complement strand
TCTTTTTGATCAACAACAGTAGTATATATTTTTTCTGTTAAGTGAACACTAAATACTCCTTCTTTTTCTTCCCATTGAGATAGTAAATTAAATACTCCCCAAATTTTCCCTCTTGAATCTTTACTTATAATTCTATTTTCTGTTAATGTAATCAAAACTTTTATCAATTCTTCTTTATCTTCGGACATTTCTAAAGCTTTAAAAACTTCAGATGCTGATATTTCTACTTTATTAGTTTTTAAAAATTGAGCTTTATGCAAAATATAGTTATATGTTAAACTTCCCAAAGTTGATATTGGAGTGCCTACAAGCTCAATAAGTTCGTTTGGTTTATTCAATGAAATTTTTTTCAGAATCATTTTTATCTCCTTTAAAAGTAATACTAATTATAGTATACATCTAAAACGGAAAAAATAAAATATTTTTTTCCGCCGAAATGAGGAAAGTTTCCGTTGAAGTAAGGAAAGTTTCCGCTGAAATAGGGATTCTTTCCGTCGAAATGAGGATTCTTTCCGTTCGGTAATATCATAAAGCCTTGATTTCATTAACGATTGAAAAACTGTAAATCTTATAAATACTGTAAATATTACAAACAAGAAAAAAAGAAACCAAATTATCTTTGATTTCTTTTTGTAATGAATATAAAAAATATGAAAATCTATATATAAAGATTTACAATTTCCTGAATTCTGTTTTTATATTTTGAAATTTCATATATATTAGCTAATGAAATTTTTTCTTCTTTTAAAGTTCTTTCTCCATTCTCTAAAACAGGGAAAGAAATATATTTATTTTGAGAATTAAAATAAAGTCTACAAATCCATTTTCTAGTATTATCTTCAAAAAGTATACTGAAATAACTTAAAGTATCTTTAAATGTTATTTTATTAATTTCTGGAACAGAATCTAACAAAATTGATTTAACTATTGAAAATCCTACAATTTCTTCTTCAGTAGTTACAGGAGCTTTATTATCAATAACTTCACTTATATTTTCATTAGAATTTTCAATAATCTCTTCTTCCTGTTTTTCAACTTTAAACTGAAATGCTGATTCTAATTTATCTCTTACTAAATCATTAAAATATTCGTTTAATGCTTTTTTTAATATAGGACTGAATTTTTCTTTAATTTTAGCTGTTTTAATACCGTCATATATGTTATTTAACATACAGCTTATAAGCTCATCAGAAGGATTTTCAAATTCTGTTTTTAAATTTCCTTTAAGAAGAGTTAAATATTTTAATTCTTCAGCAGTATCTAAAATTTTATGTCTATCAAAAGTTGCTTTCGTAAATTTTTTAAGCTGAATAATATCTTTTTCGTTGATATCTAAAATATTAAATTCATAAAAGGGGTTTTTATCCATTCTATTTGGTTCTTCTAAATCAGTAAAAAATTTATAATGAATTCCATTAGTTAATATTCCAATATGTGAATCAACAACATTAAAATATCTATTAAGTTGTTTATCATGATTAAGTAAATTTTCCTTCCAATTTTTACATTCAACAATAAATTCAACTTCGTCATTTATAAAAATACCGTAATCTACTTTTTCTCCTTTTAAATCAGCTATATCTGCTGTAAATTCTGGAACAAACTCAAAAGGGTTTCGAGTATCATATCCAAGAATTTCAAAAAATGGCATAACAAATGCTGTTTTAGTCATTTCTTCATTGGTAACACGTTCTTTATAATTTTCAATTTTTTTAGCAAGTTCATAAAGTTTTTG
>JBOFLW010000111.1:0-1103 GCA_051658065.1 Cetobacterium sp. | reverse complement strand
ATATATAGAAAGTCTTGGTCTCTCAGCTGTACCAGAAATTTTATTTCTGATAGATAAGTGCTTTCTTCTTCTAATAGCGTCTCTATTAACTTTCTTAAACAACGTTTTAACCTCCTTATTCTCAGCATACTAACTATTATTAGTTAGTATTATGATTTCTTACCTTCTTTTCTTCTGATTACTTCGTCAGAATACTTAACTCCTTTTCCTTTGTAAGGCTCTGGAGCTCTCTTAGATCTGATGTTAGCAGCAACTTGTCCTACTACATCTTTCTCTGTTCCTTCAACGTGGATAGTTGTATTTTTCTCAACTGTCATTTTGATTCCTTCAACAGCAGCGATTACAACTGGGTGAGAATAACCTAAAGCCATCTCTAATCCAGCGTTTTTCTCAGTTGCTCTGTATCCAACTCCAACAAGTGTAAGAGTTTTCTTGAATCCTTCAGAAACTCCAACAACCATGTTGTTTATTAGAGCTCTTGTAGTTCCATGTATTGCTCTTACAGCTGGTAAATCGTTTGGTCTTGCAACTGTAATTTCGTTGTTCTCTATGTTTATTGTTAACTCATCGTTAAACTTTTTAGTTAAAGTACCTTTAGGTCCTTTTACAGTAACTACATTTCCAGCAGCTAATGTAACTTCTACCCCAGCAGGTACCACTATGATCTTCTTACCTACTCTTGACATAGTTACCTCCTAGTTATTACCAAACGAATGCAAGGATTTCTCCACCAATGTTTTCTCTTCTAGCAACTCTATCAGTTACGATTCCTCTAGAAGTTGAAACTATAGCGATTCCTAAACCAGATAATACTCTTGGCATATCTTCAACAGAAGAGTAAACTCTTCTACCAGGTTTAGATATTCTCTTGATTCCTTTGATTATTCTTTCTTTTCCATCATACTTTAAGTATACTCTTATATTCTTTTTATTTCCATCTGTTACTATCTTATAGTTAGAAATATATCCCTCTTCCTTTAAAATCTCAGCGATTTTCTCTTTCATGTTAGAGTGAGGAACATCTGTTTTCTCGTGCATTACAGCATTTGCATTTCTAACTCTTGTTAACATATCTGCAATTGGATCTGTTAAAAACATCTATT
>JBOFLW010000110.1:0-1226 GCA_051658065.1 Cetobacterium sp. | reverse complement strand
TTCTCTGAGTTAAATGACCCTGCTGATCAAAGAGGAAGATTTGAAGCTCAAGTTGAAGAAGCTTTATTAGGAAATGACGAAGCTACAGCTGTTATTGATGATGACTATATCGAAGCTTTAGAGTACGCTTTACCTCCTACAGGTGGATTAGGTATCGGTATTGATAGAGCAATTATGCTTTTAACTGGTGCACCATCAATTAGAGATGTAATTTTATTCCCACAAATGAAAAGAAAAGATTAATTTTTCAGGTGTTCGTAAAGAACACCTTTTTTATTGCAAAAATATAAAATTTTCTATTATAAAATGACAATAAAAAAACCCTCCTGGGGAGGAGGGTTTTTTTATAACACGGGGGAGTGTTAAAAAATAAAAAAGATTAAAATAGATTTTTGGGGGGTATATAGATCTATTCAATCAAATTCGGTCTCATAATTAGTATATAATAAGAACACTTTTATGTCAAGAATTTTTTTGGAACATTATTTTTTCAAAAAAATGTTCTATTTTAAACATATATTTTTTTTAACAATAAAAAAGAGTGGATTAATTACTAATCCACTCAAAATTTTTATATTAAATCTTTTTTTATTACTGCTAGAGCATATTGATGTGCATCAACTGTTGCACTTGCATATGCAAACTTTGTTTCTCCTTCAAAAAAACAATTAAGTAAAATCTGTTGTTGCTCATCTATGTTCATCATTAACCTTTCAAGAGTTAATTTACCTTCTTGGAATTCCTCTAGTAATGCATTGTAAATTGAATCAAATGTGCTATCATATATATCATTTTGTATCTCTTCAAAAAACATATTTTACACTCCTTTTTGGTATAGTTTATTTACTTCCTAATATTAACATTTTTTATTAAATTTGTCAACAATTATCCAATGTATGCAATTTCAAAATTTTTATGAACACCTAAATATTTTGATTTTAGTTCTTTATAGTTATCTTTCAAATAAATTAACTGTCCAAACAAATTTTGTGATGCATTTTTTATAGTTAATTTACTCTTTAATTCATTTCCATATTCATTCCATAAATTAGTAAAAAGAACATATAAAAAGACTAAAGTTGTTGCTTGTATTCCATCAAAATCTAAAACAATCTCTTCCTCTTTTTTTAGAATATCCTTTATTTTTTCAAAAAATGTTTTTGCTTTATCTGGATTTATTAACATTGAACTGTTAAAATATTTTTTTAATTTTATTTTCATAATAT
>JBOFLW010000109.1:0-1239 GCA_051658065.1 Cetobacterium sp. | reverse complement strand
TTAAAACTTCTTCTGGAGTACCATGAAATTTTATAACACCATCTTTCATCATTACTATTTTATCACAAAACATTGCAGCTAAATTTAAATCGTGAAGAACCGCTATACTTGTTAAAGATTCTTCTAAAACTAGTTTTTTAACACTATTTAACAGTTCTACAGCATGATTTAAATCTAATGCTGAAGTTGGTTCATCTAATAATAATATTTTAGGCTCTTGAGTTAAAGCTCTCGCTAATAAAACCCTTTGGAATTCTCCACCAGATAAGCTTACAGCTATTCTTTTACTAAATTTTTCTAACTCTAAATTTTTCAATGTATCATTTACTATTTTTAAGTCACCAAAAGAATATCCTGACCAACTAGATTTTAAATGAGGTAACCTTCCCATCAAAACAAAATTCTCTACGGACATATTTGTCATAAGATTTGATTTTTGAGGTACAAAAGATATTATTTTAGCTTTATTTTTTTTTGAAATATCTTTTGCATTTCTATCTTCAAAAATTACTTCTCCATGATTCGGTATTAAATATCCTAATATATTTTTTAAAAAAGTTGATTTACCGCATCCATTTGGTCCCAATATTCCAATCATTTTTCCATTTTCTATATCCAAATTTATATTTTTTAATATCTCTTTACCTCCATATGAGAACGATAAATTTTCAATTTTTATATTCATTATCTCTCTCCTCTTGACCTAAACGCTAAATATAGAAAAAATGGTGCTCCGAAAAATGCTGTTATTACACCTATTGGTATTTCTACTGGTGCTAATAATAATCTTCCGATAGTGTCACATATCAATAAAAACAATGCTCCTGCTAATGCTGAATTAGGTATTAATTTTGAATTTGATGGACCTACTATCATCCTCATTGAATGAGGTATTATTAATCCTACAAATCCTATCATCCCTGAAAATGCTACTGAGAAAGCTACAACTAATGATGATACTGTTAATATTTTAATTTTCAACTCTTGCACATCTACTCCTAAAGAGTTTGCTTCCTCATCTCCAGATAATAAAGCATCTAGTTCATTTCTTTTCATATAAAAGTAAATTAAAGAAAATACTAACGGGAAAATCAAAAGTAATATTTTTGTCCATGTTGCTCCACCTAAATATCCCATTAACCACATTGTAATTTTAAATGATTCCTCTCCTATTAAATACATTGCAAAAGATGTAAATGCACCTATAAAAGAAGATACAGCTATCCCTACTATTAATAA
>JBOFLW010000108.1:0-1186 GCA_051658065.1 Cetobacterium sp. | reverse complement strand
TCCAAGCAGATTCCCAAGGGAACATCGCTCCAGAGTATCCATTAATAGAAGCTTTTTTTCTTGCTCCATCTAGAGTCTCAAATCTATATTTTAGTAGTGATTTTGCAACCTCTGGCATAGTGTATGTATAGAATGGCATAACAAATAACTCGGTATCCCAGAATGAATGCCCTTTATATCCCTCTCCAGAAAGACCCTTTGCTCCAACTCCCATACGAGAATCGTGTGCTGGTGTCATAGCTATCAGGTGATACTGTGCGAATCTGATTGCAAGTTGGTCAAACTCTACCTCTGAATCTATTTTTATATCTATAGCATTCCACTTTTTATCCCACTCTTTCGTACTTCTCTCTAGTAACTCTGAGAAACCAGCAGAACAGAACTCCTCTATTTCAGCTAATGCTCTTTCACGAACAGTTTCTAACTTTAACCCATCATGCTTTAAATCTCTCGTTGTATTTACACTACATAGCTTTTCTATTTTAAATACCTTATTACACTCTACTTCCATTTTGTATTGTACAGAAACTTTTCTTCTATCCATATTCAACTCTGGTGATAACTCTACCTCTACATTATCACAGAATACCTTATGAGCTGCGAACTGTACAAAATCTATCTTACTCTCTGTTGTAGTACTTATCATCTCGATAAACTTTTTCTTATAGATACGTTTTTCACCCTCGTGGAAATGTTGTGCTCCACTATTTGTAACCTGCCCGTTTATTCCAGAAGATATCTCTATCTTAGAATTAGCAGTTAACGGTTTAATAGATATTTCCATTCCAAGAAGACTTAAATCTTTTGAAGAAACAAATCTTCTAGAGCAGAACTCGTAAGATTTACCATTCATATCTAGTTTGAACTTTCTAGTTAAAACTCCATTTTTTAAGTTTAGCTCTCTCGAATAGTCGCTAACTTTACCTTTTTCTAAATCCATTCTCTCTCCATCTAAGATTATCTCTAAAGTTGTGAAATCTGGAATGTTTGGTAACTCTGTAACCTCGTTAGTATCAAACTTATTGAATGTTCCACTTACAAAGTGATCTCTAGTCTCTTTTAAGTATCTCTCTTCAGAGGCACTTCTAATCCCCATATAACCATTTCCAAGACACATAATAGCTTCACATTTACCTAAATTGTTACTATTAAAACTGCTCTCAGTTACGATCCAATTTTTTAACTC